>CBDLTN010000121.1:0-7895 GCA_965306065.1 uncultured Sulfurospirillum sp.
AAACGACTCTTTTATCTGAGTCTATAAAGCCTCCATTTACATCAATACCACTGTATGATGTTACTTTTTCTAACTCTTTTTTGTTTATATCATATACGTATATATCAGCTTGATCATTTGGAGCCATAGTCACTATTAGCTTACTACCATCACTAGATACATCAGAACATACTAACATTCCTTCACTTGAAAGTATTTTTTTTCTTTTCCCATTTTTAACATCAACTTTGTAAAGAGTTGGCTTAGCTCCATTGTATGATGTATAGTAAAAAGCATTTTGTGCTTTATTAGCCCACTTTGGAAAAATATTAAGTCCACCTTTTACAACAGTTTTTTGAAAACTTAATGTATAGTCTGATATAACTATTTCACTCTTTTTACTATCAGTGTATTTTGCAAATATAACAAATTGTTCCATCCATTTTACACTAGGTGCTCCTATGTTATCATTAAGTTCAACTACAATTTTATGTGCTAAAAAAGGATAACGATTTTGTTTTGAGATTTTATATATTTTTTCATTATCACTCTGTCCACTTTTTGCATTTATAAGCTTCACTTGAGCTATTACAGTACCATCTGTATCATAATCTATACTAAATCTAAGAATTAAATCAAGATTTAATTCACTCAAAAAGTTTTCTGTTAGGCTACCTTCATATGAGCTAGTCATATATTCATCAACAACGTCAAAATGACTACTTACTCTTAAATCACCTACCAAAATTTTGAAAAACTTTTTTCTAAAAGCTTGGTCTATATTAGTTCCACTTGCATCTTGTAGTGCAATTTTAGGCAACTTATCCATTTTCTTTACTATCTCAACAGTTGCATCATATGCAAAAAGAGAATATGTAAGTGCTACTAATAATAATATTTTTTTAATCATTTCTACTCCAATATATCTTTAAAAACTACTTTCATATTAAAGATTTCCCCATCCTCAAAAGGAGGAAATTCAATATCATACATCGCTTCGAGAAAATCACGAAGTTTTGCATTAAACGCGTCATTATATGATAAAGTCTCTATTTTATAACTAAAATTCCCCAACTTATCTACACCTATTATAACTTCTGCGACATTACCTGAAACTGTATCAATAGTTTCCTGCCAATTAGAATCTAAAATATCTGCAATTTTACCACGAAATTCATCATAAACACCGTCTTTTTGAGTTATGATTAAATGTTCTTGTTGCTCAAATTCTAAAGTTTTTGTAATCTTTTTCGCCTTATCTTCTCTAACTATCTCTTCTACTTCTTTTTTAATAACTTCTTTTCTGACTTTTTTCTCTCTTTTAGGGGTGTCTTTTGGTATATCATCTAAATCTATCTTTCCAAAAAGTTTTTTAAAGTCAGGTTTCGTTTTAATTTTTTCGGCTCTAATCGTTTTTTTCTTAGGTTTTGGTTTTGGCTTATCAACCGTCTTTTTTTTCTTTACTATTTTCTTTTTCTTTTTGTTTGATAATTTTTTTTCTTTACGTTCTACCAATGTAACATTAAGTAGATTCTTTTTACTTGCTGTATATTTTATTACTTTTGAATTATGGGACTGTAACATATAAGTACCAATTACCAATATGAGTATATAAATAATAAATGATAATGTCCATCCTACTAATGTAGACATTGAAGAACTAGGCATTTACTATCCGTTTGTTTCTAGCGAAACTTTTGTAAATCCTGCTTCTTTTACACTTTTGAGTACAAACATGACATCTTTATACTGTAACGATTCGTCTGCTTTTATGTATACAACAGTTTTATCTAAAGCAAATTTTTGACTTAATAAAACGAAATTATCAGGAAATTCACTTATCGTAAAGCTATCTCTTTTAAAATAGACTTTTCTTTCTTTAGTTATACGTAATTCTATTTCAGGAATCTTTTGCACAACTTGTGATTTTGTTCCATCAGGAAGATTTATTTTTTCTTCATAAATTACAGCAGGAGTAGTAACCATTAGTATTGCTAGTAAAACTAACATTATATCTACTAATGGTGTTATATTTAGATCAGGTGTCTCTTCCCAATCATACATTAGTGCTCTCTTTTTCAGTAATAGAGAGTAATAATTCAGATTCTCTATGTATATAAGTAACTAATTCATAAGCTTTTCTTTTTATATAAAGGTTTGCACTGTATGCAGGAATTGCTACAAATATACCAGCTGCAGTTGCAATTAATGCTTCACTAATAGCAGGAGCTATTACAGTAAGTGACGCACCACCTTCACCTTGTCCTAAACCACTAAATGTTTCTAATATTGAAACAACCGTTCCAAAAAGACCAATGAATGGAGAGGTAGATGCTATCATAGATAACACCCACAGCCCTTGTGTCGCATTTTTTTCGGCCACACTTTTACATACATTTAAGAGTTTTTCATTAGTACCAGAATGGCTAGAGCATTTTTTCAATATAGAATCATCTCTAACTACTTTTGAGCCCATAAGCATTGACTCTAAAGAATTTTTTTCACGTTCAAGCCAGCTTGAAAGATAAAAATATCTACTAAAAAGTACTCCAAAAGTAACAATTATGTATATCGACAACCACCCTAGTACAAAAAATGTGACAAAACTACTTCTACTGAGGTAGTTTAAAAGTATATCTATACCTTCCATTCGTTAAACTTATCTCCCTGCTCTTGCTATTGATTCTATCTTAGCAGTCGCAGTTGCAATAGCAACATCAGAGTCACTCATGCTTTCTATAAGTTTTTTAGCATTTTCTAAAGATGACGCAATTGCACCTTCACTACTGCCACCAACTGCTACAGCACCATCAGCTAGTACTGTTACAGAATTTTCATCTACTTTTGCATGTCCCCAGTTAATCGCTACAATCTCGTGTTTACCATCAGTTAATTCAATGTCAATTACACCAGCTTGTAACAAAGAAACCAATGAAGCGTGTCCCGGATAAACTCCAAATTCACCTTCACTACCTGGAAGAGTAACATCTTTTACATCACTTGAAAAGATTTGCCCTTCTGGAGTTACAATTTCTAATTTTAATGTATCCATTTTATTTCTCCTTTTTGAGAAAATAAATTTCTCAAAAACTCCTCTCACTAAAGCTACTGCCTTGCAGAGAATTTTATTATATTTTGATGTCTTATAACTTAGGTATATCCAAAGTTAAATTCCTCCTACTTAAGCTATAGCTCTTAGGAGGAATATCAATTTATTTTAAAACTTAGCTTTTAAGTTTTTCTGCTTTTTCAACAACTTCTTCTATTCCACCAGCCATGTAGAAAGCGGCTTCTGGAAGATCGTCATACTTACCGTCAAGGATACCTTTAAAACCAGCAATTGATTCTTCAAGACTAACATATTTTCCAGGGCTACCTGTAAATACTTCTGCAACGAAAAATGGTTGAGATAGAAATCTTTCTATTTTTCTTGCTCTATCAACTATAACTTTATCCTCTTCACTAAGCTCATCCATTCCAAGAATTGCAATAATATCTTGAAGATCTTTATACTTCTGAAGAACAGATTGAACTCCACGAGCTACTTCATAGTGATCTGCACCAAGAATTTGTGGATCTAGCATACGTGAGCTTGAATCTAGTGGATCAACAGCTGGATAAATACCTTTTTCTGCAATAGCACGGTTAAGAACTGTTGTAGCATCAAGGTGAGCAAAAACTGCTGCTGGAGCAGGATCTGTCAAGTCATCCGCAGGAACATATACTGCTTGAACAGAAGTAATTGAACCTTTTTTAGTTGATGTAATTCTCTCTTGGAATTGACCCATTTCACTAGCAAGTGTTGGCTGGTAACCAACTGCTGAAGGAATACGTCCAAGAAGTGCTGACATCTCTGCACCACTTTGAGAAAATCTAAAAATATTATCAATAAACATAAGAACGTCAAGTCCCATCTCATCACGGAAATACTCAGCCATAGTAAGACCAGTAAGTGCGATACGGTTACGTGCTCCAGGAGGTTCACTCATCTGCCCATAACACAGTGCAACTTTGTCCAATACATTAGAGTCTTTCATCTCGTGGTAAAGGTCATTTCCTTCACGAGTTCTCTCTCCAACACCAGCAAATACAGAGTAACCACTGTGCTTAAATGCAACATTGTGGATAAGCTCCATAATAATAACTGTTTTACCAACACCAGCACCACCAAATAGTCCTACTTTACCACCTTTTGCATAAGGAGCAAGTAGATCAACTACCTTGATACCAGTTTCAAAAATTTCACTTTTTGTACTCTGCTCTTCAAATGCTGGAGGATCTCTGTGAATTGACCACTTATCAGTTGGTTCAACTCCCTCTCCCTCATCGATAACATCACCAATAACATTAAAAATTCTACCTAGAACTTCTTTTCCTACTGGAACTTTAATAGGACCACCTAGGGCATTAGCTGTAATACCACGAGTTAGACCTTCACTCATATCCATTGCAATTGTTCTTACACGATCATCACCAAGGTGAGCTGCAACTTCTAGTACAAGCTTTGTTGCTACACCCTCTACCTCATAATTAACTTCAATAGCTTCATTGATCTGTGGAAGGTAGCCGTCAAAATCGACGTCAACAACCGGACCCATAATCTGGCTGATTACTCCATTCATAGAACGTTCTCCTTTATTATTTCGCTTTTCATTATTTCATTGATTCCACACCACTGATAATCTCAATTAACTCAGTAGTGATACTCTCTTGTCTAGCTTTATTATAAGCTAGAGTTAACATGTCTACTCTCTCTGTTGCATTGTTAGTTGCATTTTCCATAGCTTGCATTCTTGCACTATGTTCTGCTGCTAACGAATCAATAAGTGAATAGTACATATTGTACTCAAAATATTTCTTCATTAAAGACTCTAAGATTGTTTCATCTTCTTCTGGCTCTAACTCCATTAATGATTGTGAGTCAGACTCATAACCAGTAGGAACAGATACAGGAACGATAGAGTTTACCTTTAACTCTTGAGAAATCATATTAAGATAACCATTGTGAACAAGTATAACCTTATCAGTTACTCCATTCATAAAGTCATCAATTGCTTCAGAAATAATCTCCTGAGCTTTCTCATAAGTTGGTGCTGAACTCACTCCTATATATTCTGAGTGTAATTCAATGTCTTGGAATTTAAAAAAGCCAATACCTTTTTTTCCAACACCTCTTAGACGTACTTTAACTTTTTTACCTTTGTACTCTTCCATAAGTCTGTTAACTTCTTTAATAGTTTGAATATTAAAACCGCCACATAGACCTTTGTCAGCTGTAACAAAAACAATATCTATTTTTTCAGGAGTACTTATTTCATTAAAAAATCGACTCTCAATACCACCAATTTTATATTGGTTGATTTTATAAGCTATTTCAGATAAAACTTCATTAATTTTATCTGCATACACTCTTGACTGCTGCGCAGCCAATTTTGCACGGTTTAACTTTGCAGTTGAAACCAGTTTCATAGCTCTTGTCGTTTTTTTAGTGTTTTCAACACTCTTGATTTTTCTTTTTATCTCTTTAAGGTTTGACATTGTCTATCCTTACTTTACTGCAAACGTTGCTTTAAACTCATTCAATGCTTTTGCTAATAGGTCTTCAACCTCTTTATCTAGCTTTTTCTTGCTTCTAACTTGTTCAAGAATTTCTGGATATTTAGCTTCTACAAATGGATACAGCTCTGCTTCAAAACGAGTAACTTCACTAGCTTCGATATCATCAAGGAAACCTTTTGCACCAGCATAAACAATCACAACTTGTTTTTCAACAGGTAGTGGAGAGTACTGAGCTTGTTTAAGAATTTCAACCATTCTCTCACCACGCTCAAGTTGCTTTCTACTTGACTCATCCAAATCACTTGCAAACTGTGCAAATGCTTGAAGTTCACGATACTGAGCAAGGTCAAGTCTAAGAGTTCCTGCTACTTGTTTAGTAGCTTTGATCTGAGCAGCACCACCAACACGGCTTACTGAAAGACCAACATTAATCGCTGGACGAATACCTGAGTTAAATAAATCTGACTCTAGGAATATCTGACCATCTGTAATTGAAATAACATTTGTTGGAATATACGCAGAAACGTCACCAGCTTGTGTTTCAATAATAGGAAGAGCTGTAAGTGAACCACCACCTAACTCATCATTTACTTTTGCAGCACGCTCTAGAAGTCTTGAGTGAAGATAAAAAACATCACCTGGATATGCTTCACGACCTGGAGGACGACGAAGAATCAATGACATTTCACGGTATGCAACCGCATGTTTTGATAAATCATCATATACAATAAGACCATGACGAGAGTTATCTCTAAAATATTCACCCATAGCAACACCAGCATATGGAGCAAGATATTGAAGTGCAGCAGAATCAGAAGCACCAGCACTAACTATAATTGTATAGTCCATTGCACCATGCTCTTCAAGTTTTTTAACAACTTGTGCTACTGTTGATTGCTTTTGTCCAATTGCAACATAAATACATACAACATCTTGACCTTTTTGGTTAATAATTGTATCAATTGCAACTGTAGTTTTACCAGTTTGTCTATCACCAATAATAAGCTCTCTTTGTCCTCTACCAATTGGTACTAGTGCATCAATCGCTTTAAGACCAGTTTGTAGTGGCTCTTGACCTGACTTTCTAGCCATAATTCCATGAGCTTTTTCTTCAACAAATCTTGTTTCAGTTGCTTCAACTGGACCTTTTGAGTCAATTGGATCACCTAAAGAGTTTACAACACGACCTATTAGTGCATCACCAACAGGAACACGAAGTAATCTTCCAAGTCTTTTAACTGAAGTTCCTTCTTTAATACCTTTTCCTGTACCAAGAACAACAACACCAACACTTGACTCTTCTAAGTTAAGTGCCATTCCTCTTTCACCATTTTCAAACTCAACCATTTCACCGGCCATTACATTGTTTAGTCCATAAACATTTGCAACACCGTCTGCTGCTGAAATTACTTTACCAGTCTCTTCAACATCAACGTTGAGCTCGAAGTTATCAATGCGCTCTTTAATGATTGAACTGATTTCGTCAGCTTTCATTTTTGCTCCCACAAATTGCTCCTTACTATCTTTTTATTTATTTTTATATTGCTTTTAAAATATGCTCTACCATTTGAGATTTTAGTCTATCTAATGAAAAACTAACTTCTACACCCAAATCGTCTAGCTGAATTTTTACGCCAGGATAATCACTTACCACACTATTTAACTTGATATTTGCACTGAATTTTTTACTAAAATTCTCTTCTAATTTAGTAATTTGCTCTTTGCTTATTTCAAAGTTACTTACAACTTCACCTTCATAAGAGTTACTCTTTAGTGAAATTTGATACTTTAACTCTTTTGCTATTGCTGGAATCAAAGACAAACGATTGTTTACTGCCAACAATTTTATAAAGTTAAGAGTTTTTCCTTCACTTTTACTTAATAAAGATAAAACAAATTCCTCTTTCTTCTCATTACTTAAATCAGGAGAGAGTATTATGTTGTTAAATTTTGTAGAACCAAAGGCATTTGAAATTTCGTTTATAGATTTTTCAATTGAGTTTATTTCAGAGTCACTACAACTCTTCATTAAAGCATTTACATACTTTCTTGCAATAATTCCCTTCATTATGCTACCTTCTTCATAACTATCTTCACAAGCTCTTCTTTATCAATCGAAATAGAGTCTTTGTCAAACATCTCATCTAAAATAGTAGTAACGACATCTCTTGCCATTCTACGCTTTTCAATGTCAGTCTTCTCTTTAAACCCTTTTTCTAGATTATGAAGCTCAATTTGTGTGTCACTTGCTATTTTTTCCGAAAGAAGTTGTGCTTCTTTCTTTGAAGTTTCCACTAATGCCTTAGCATTTGTTTTTGCTTCTTCAACTTTCGCTTGAGCATTTTGCTTCGCTGTAA
>CBDLTN010000122.1:0-7873 GCA_965306065.1 uncultured Sulfurospirillum sp.
TCTATACTCAGCACTATCAAAATCTGAACAAGACAGAGCTTTAAACACAGACAATAAAAGAAAAATAATACTCTGTACAAACATAGCACAAACCTCTTTGACTATAGAAGGAGTTAAAGTAGTTATAGATAGTGGTTTTGAGAAATTATCACGTTATAACTATGCAACTGGTATGAATCATCTTGAACTTAGCTTTATCTCATCAGATTCAGCAACACAAAGAGCAGGGCGTGCAGGAAGACTTTCTAATGGAAAGTGTTATAGACTTTGGCATGAAAATAAAATACTATTAAAAGAGACAAAAGCAGAAATACTAAGAAGTGATTTAGCTTCAATGATGTTAGATTTGGCTTTATGGGGAGTAGAGGAGTTTGAAGAGTTAAAGTGGTTAGATATACCTGATAAAAAAGCTGTTCAAAGTACGAAAGAAGTTTTGTATGAGTTAAACATGCTTGATAAGAGATATAAAATAACTCAGTTTGGTAAGGATGCTCTTAGTCTAGGACTTCATCCTAGGTTTGCTTATATGATACTAAAAGCAGATGAGTTAGGATTTGCATATGAAGCTACTCTACTAGCTGCACTTTTAAGTGAAAAAGACATGTATAAGAGTCCACATAAAGATAGTGATATAAAAGCAAGGTTTACTCATCTAATTGAGAGAGATTTTGATAGTGCCTATATAAATAGACATATAGTAAAAGAGATATTGATTCAAGCTGATATGTTCTATAAGAAACTAAAATCAATCAAAAATACAAATAAAAAAACAACCAAGTTTAATTATGAAATGATAGCAGTTCTACTTCTTTGGGCATATCCTGATAGGTTGGCTAAAAGAAGAGTAAAGGATGATACAAGGTATAAACTTAGTAATGGGAAAGGTGCTATTTTAAACAGGGAAGAGAGTCTGTTTAATGAAGAGTTTTTAGTTGTACCAAGTTTACATGTAAAGCAGATGGACTCTTATATAAACTTAGCATGTGCTATATGTTTAGAAGATATTCAAATGTTTTTTGATTCGTTGATAACTAAAAAGGAGAGTGTTACATATAACAAGCAGATAAAGAAGTTTGATATACGAGAAGAGAGAAGGTTTTTGAAGCTTCAACTCACTTCAAAGCCGAGTGAAAATACTGGTAAGAGAGATTTAAAAGAATTACTTTTGAATCTTATAAAAGAAGAGGGCTTAGGGCTTTTAAAGTGGAGTAAAAAAGCGATTAGTTTACGAGATAGAGTAAACTTTGTCAATGCCCATAAAAAGGAAGAATTTGAAGATTTTAGTGATAGTAATCTACTAAATAAATTAGATTTATGGTTAGCTCCTTTTATGCAAAATATTAATAGCGTAAAAGAGTTAGAAAACTTAGATGTATATAGTATGCTTTTATCTTTTATACCATGGGATAAACAAAAAAAATTAGATGAATTAGCTCCTAAGAGTATAAAAGTTCCTAGTGGCTCAAATATACTTATAGACTACTGTGATATACAAAAACCATCTTTACATGTAAAGATTCAAGAAGTCTTTGGACTTCATCAAACTCCAATGATACTAAACGGTAATGTTGCTGTTCAAATGCACCTTTTAAGTCCTGCAAAAAGACCAATACAAATAACTTATGATCTCAAAAGCTTTTGGGAAAATTCTTATGATGAGGTAAGAAAAGAGTTAAGAGGTAAATACAAAAAACACTATTGGCCAGAAAATCCTTATGAAGCAGTAGCTACAAAGTTTGTTAAACCAAGAAAAACAGATATAATGTAACATACGTTACAGACAAATAAATTTTAAACTACTAAAATTACGTTATAAATTAAAACAAGGAGCATTTTATGAAATGCAACGTAGGTGGATATGATAGAGCAGCAAGAATAGTAGTAGGTTTAGGTTTAATTGCATTTGCATATTTTGAACAACAGCCATTGGCATATATTGGTGCAGTTCCTTTATTGACAGGATTGTTTAGTTTTTGTCCAGTGTATCCAATTTTTAAATTTAGTACAGCTTGTAAAAAAGATAGTGGATGCTGCACAAAGTAATAGAAGAAAAATATTGTTTTTTTAAAGACTTTACAACTTATGAAAAAGAAAAATTTTTCAAGCATGCAAAAAAAGTAAATTTTGCCAAAGGAGAGATTCTCTTTTGGCAAGGTGATTTATGTGGGGGTATACTCTATATAGAAACAGGCAGTTTGAAAGTATATCTTCAAAATGATGATGGTGATGAAATTACACTTTATACTGTAGAAGCTGGAGAACAATGTATCGTAAATACTTCAAGTTCTATATCTTCAACCCCAGCCCTTGGAAGTGCAGTAACTCTAAATGAAGTTAGAGGATACATACTTGATTCAAATAGTGTAAAAGAACTTATGAAAGAATCCAATACTTATCAAGAGTATATGTTTGGATTATTTGCACTTAAGTTAACTTCACTTGCTTCACTGGTTGAAGATATAAAATTTAAACCTTTAAAAGAGAGAATACTTTCATTTTTAAAAGACAAAAAAACAACTAAAATCAAAATAACCCATGAAAAAATCGCTCAATATTTGGGAACTTCACGAGTTGTAGTAAGCCGAATATTAAAAGAGTTGGAAAAAGATAATAAAGTTGAACTTCATAGAGGCTTTATTAAATACATCACTGACATTAAACAATAATTTTTAATATAATCTAAAAACACTATTTATACACTTTGTTAATATAATATTTCTATAAGAAAAATAATTAGGAAAATAGATGTCCAAAGTTTTAGTTATAGATGATACTTCTGAACATATTGATATTATAGATCAAATTCTTCTGAACGATGAAGTTTTTGTAGCAACTAATGGGAAAACCGGCTTGGAACTTGCAGAAAAAATTTTACCAAACATCATACTGTTAGATATAAATATGCCAAATATGAATGGATACGAGTTATGCAGAAGATTAAAGTCAAGTAAAAAACTGCACAATATACCAGTTATATTTATAACATCAAATGAGGGTTATGAGTTTGAAGAAATAGCTTTTGATCTTGGTGCTGCTGATTATATAACTAAACCTTTTAACTCAACTATACTAAAAGCAAGGGTTAAAACTCATATTGGTTTTCATGAATTACAATCAAATTTGGATAATGAGATAAAGAATAGAGAAAAAGAAATCTCAAAATTAAAAGAACTATTGTATAAAAATTGTTAATTGTGAGACCGTTCAGAGTTTTGTGTCAGTAACCGATAGCTATTAACATTACATCATAGTTTAACAATTTAGTTTGAAACTTAGAGAAAGTTTCAAAACCTACAGGTTGTTGAGCTTGTTTTTATAACTATTGAACACTTAAAAAATTATATTGAACAATCATAAAGTTTATAACTAATTTATCAATACTGTCAATCGTTTGTCAATCAGGTATCATTAGCTAGTAATTTTAGGGGTTTAAGTTTAGTAGCTCCGGCAAATGAAGCTCTACATTATAGATATTTATGCAATTTCAATAGTTTTAAACAACCAAAATAACTACAATTAAAAATTCCAAACCCTAATCTCAATTAGTGTCTACAAAAATTTGAAAATTTTGAATTTTTAAGACCAAAAAAAAACACAAATCATAATTAAAATCCATAAAAAAATTATGTATGGATTATTTTCAATCAACAGGCTGTAAAGCCAGTTCTCTTTGAGTTTCACGATTTGAAGGCTTAATCAGAGTATCACTAATAATATACGTTTGGAGGCACAAAAAAGACCCTTTGTGTAAAAATATACGATAAATAATCATTACATATTTAAAGTGAAATTAAATCTTTTATTGAGAGAATAAAGATAATTATTTTTTGCAATCAAGATTTAATGACACTTCAAATAAAATATCTTTATAAACTATTTGAAAGGATATTAATGAAAGTCCTTCTAACAGGTTCTACTGGATATATTGGTAGACGATTAAAACATAAAATTCTAGAAAATAAAGATATTCAATTGCGACTGTTTGTAAGAAATAAAAAAAGTCTTTCTACTCATATATTAAAAGATGTTGAAGTTTTTGAAGGTGATACCTTTGATAAAGAAAAATTAAAACTGGTATTAAAAGATATAGATGTAGCTTATTATTTAATACATTCTTTAAACAAAAAAAATTATAAAGACCTTGACAAAATCTCAGCACAAAATTTTATAGATATTGCAAAAGAGTGTGGCGTCAAAAGAGTTATTTATTTAGGTGGTCTAGGTGTTAAAAATGACAATACAAGTGAACACCTTCTTAGTCGTATTGAAACAGGTGAAGTTTTAAGTTCAAAAAAGGACATTCAAACTATTTGGATACGAGCAGGTGTTATTATTGGCTCAGGAAGTACTAGTTTTGAAATTATTAGAAATCTTACGGAAAAACTTCCTATCATGACAACACCAAAGTGGGTATATACCAAAGCACAACCAATAGCTGTGGACAATGTATTAGATTACCTGTATGAATCACTTACTTTGGAAATAAAAGAAAACCTAATTGTAGATATTGGAAGTGAGCAACTCAGTTATCATGATATGATGATAAAAACTGCAAATGTTCTAAGTTTAAAAAGATTATTAATCCCCTTACCTTTTTTATCTATTAGTCTTTCATCTTATTGGCTAAATTTATTTACTCCTGTGCCTTCTATTGTTGCAAAAGCCCTCATTGAAGGATTAAAGTCTGAGGTTATTATTCAAAATGATAATGCAAGAAAATATTACAAAAATATTATTCCTTTTAGTTTCGAAGACTCAGTAAAAAAAGCGATCAGTGAAATAAAAAACAATCAAGTTGTAAGTAGATGGAGTGATAACTGGGGTGTTAATTGGGATAAAGAACATTCAAAAGAAATTTCTGATGCTATTTTTGTAGATAAAAAAGTTAGAAATACTGATCAAATCAATAAAGAAAAAGTTTTTAAAAGTTTTGTGAGTATTGGTGGAGAAAATGGATGGTTTGGATATGACTTTTTATGGTCAATTAGGGGGCTAATTGACAAAGTTATTGGGGGAGTTGGTTTACACAGAGGACGTAGAGTTGAACATGAACTCAGAATTGGAGACAGTTTGGATTTTTGGAAAGTTATAGATATAAAAGAAAATGAAAGACTTTTGCTTTTAGCTCAAATGAAACTTCCTGGTACGGCATGGTTGGAGTTTAAAATAGAAGATAATAAACTCATACAATCTGCCTATTTTTATCCTAAAGGAGTATTAGGAAGACTATATTGGTATTCAATGGTTCCTTTTCACTATCTAATTTTCACAAATATGATTGGAAATATTATCAAAAAGGCCAAGTCATGAAGTTAGGAGTATCATCATGTTTATTAGGGACACTATGTAGGTATGATGGTAGTCACAGTAAAGATGACTTTATAGTTAATGTTTTAGAAAAATATTTTGAATTTGTACCATATTGTCCAGAAACTGCAATATTTGGCTCACCTAGAGAGACTATAAGACTAGTTGATGAGGAAGGAAGTATCAAAGCATATACATCAAAAAGTAATAAGGATGTAACTACCCAATTAGAAGATATATCATACAGATCAACTTCGATGATTGCAAATGATAATCTTTGTGGTTTCATATTAAAATCAAAATCTCCAACTTGTGGCTTAGAAAGAGTTAAGGTCTACGAAAAAGATACGCACTATAATGAAAAAAGAGGTGTTGGTATTTTTGCTAAAAAAATTAAAGAAAAATATCCAAACTTACCTCTTGAAGAAGAAGGAAGATTAAATGATCCATGGTTAAGAGAAAACTTTTTGATGCAAATCTTTGCATATAAAAGTCTCTATACTTTTTTAAATACTAACCCAAGGTTTTCACAATTGGTCAATTTTCATACTACGTACAAATATCTTATTTACTCTAAATCTCATATCTCATATAAAGATTTAGGTCACATTGTTGCAAATCATGAAAAAAAAGAGTTAAAGGATGTTTTAATTGAATATAAAAATGCTTTTGAAATAGCTATTTCGCAAAAAGGAAATGTTAAAAATACTTACAATGTACTGCTTCATATATTTGGGTATTTTAAAAAACATATATCAAAAGAGGAAAAAAAAGAAATTTTGGAATTAATAGAAGAGTTTAAAACTAAAATCGTTCCTTTGATTGCTGTGATTAAAGTATTAAACTTATATATAAATAGACTAAATATTGAATATTTGAAAACGCAAGTATTTTTAAATCCTTATCCTAAGGAGCTATCTCTTCGTTCAGACATGAAAGCATATAAATGAGAGAGATATTATGGTTCAAAAATGATTTAAGAATTACAGATAATGCAGTACTTCATAATGCAAAAGACGGTGTTTTACCTATCTTCATTTTTGACAAAAATGTTTTGAAAAATCTTGATAATGAGGACAAAAGTATTTCATTTTTGTACAAAAGTGTAATCTTTTTAAAAAAGCAGTTAAAAGATATTGGACTTGATTTGGCTATTTTCTTTGATGAACCAAAAAATATTTTTACTGAGTTAAAAAAGCTAAATTTTGACTCTATTTTGACTTCATATGATTATGATGATTATTCAAAAAAAAGAGATGCAGAGATAGAAAAAATTTTATCAATAAATAAACTCTATAATCGTTTTATTTTAAATCCAAATGAACACTTAAAAAAAGACCATACACCTTATAAAGTTTTCACACCTTTTTTTAAGAGTTTGACAGTACTTACTTCATCCTCAAATATAGAAGAATTCACACTTAATAAGAAAATAAAAAAAATTGATTTTAATTATGAAAAAATACCAACTTTGAAGGATTTGGGTTTTATACAACAAAAACCACCTCTATATTTGAAGAAATCTATTAAAACTCTTTTAAAAGAATTTGTTCAAAAATTACCTTTATATAAAGAAAATAGAGATTATTTTTATAAAGATGCAACATCTAAATTATCTGTTCATCTGAGATTTGGGTTGATTTCACCAAGAGAGATATTTAATTTTATGCAAAAACATAACAGTAGTGATTTTTTTATAAGGGAACTTTTTTGGAGGGAATTTTATGCATATATATTGTACCACTTCCCTCACACTGAATTTAAAAATTTCAAGACTATAAATATAAAATATCGAAACAATCAAGAGGATTTTAAAAGGTGGTGTGAAGGAAAAACTGGGATTCCTATTATTGATGCAGCAATGAATCAATTAAATACTACTGGACTTATGCACAATAGACTGCGGATGATTACAGCTTCCTTTTTAACTAAAAATCTATTAATAGATTGGAAATGGGGAGAGAAGTATTTTGCTAAAAAATTATTAGATTATGAAATAAGTACCAATGTCGCATCTTGGCAATGGGCAGCAAGTACTGGTGCAGATGCTGTTCCCTATTTTAGAATTTTTAATCCTTATATCCAATCAAAAAAGTTTGATAAAGACGCAAAGTTTATTAAAAAATATTTGCCTATTTTAGAACAAATAGATTCAAAAATAATTCATAAAGAAAATAGCAATATATTTGAAACTATAAAAGAATATACAAAGCCATTGGTTTCAATAGATTTTTCTAGAAAAAGAGTTCTTGAAGCATTTAAAAAAGCACAATTACAGGAGCAGAAATGTTAAAAATACTTATATGTATTATTATAGCGTTTTTATTTATAGGTTGTACAAACAAGTATCCATATTTACAAACAGTCGCCAAAGTTGATATTCAGAAGTACAAAGGTACTTGGTATGAAATAGCTAGATTTGAACATTTTTTTGAAAAAGGATGCAAAAATGTAACTGCAACTTATGAAATAAAAGATAATGGAAAGATAAAAGTAATCAACAAATGCATAAATATCAAAAATGGGAAGATGAAAAAAGCTATTGGTGAAGCATATGCAATAGACG
>CBDLTN010000123.1:0-7863 GCA_965306065.1 uncultured Sulfurospirillum sp.
AACTCAGGAGAGCCTATAGGTTCTAATGAACTTCAAAAGTGTATGGATATAGATATATCACCTTCTACAATACGAATCTATCTTAATAAACTCTCTCAAGAGGGAGCTTTAGTTCAATTGCATGTTAGTAGTGGAAGAGTGCCTACCAACGATGCACTTATTCAATATTGGAGAGATAAACTAAATCCAACAAAAACTCTAGAAATAGATGATATAGAAAGACTAAAAAGCTCAGCTGATGAATATGGTCTTTTCTGTGTTGCTCAAAAAAGTTCTGCAGAGTTTTTAAAAGAAGTAATAGAGGTAAGTGATAGGTTTCTTATCTTGACTTTTGATACAAAAGAGGTTGTCTTAAAATATAGTGAACAAGTGAAAAGGTTTTTATCAAACTTTATTGGTTCTGAAATGAGAGAGTTGAAAAGTATTTCTGCTCAAGTAGGACTATATGAACTGTATGATAAATTGCACCAAATATTAAATCATGAGTCTTTGATAAACGTTGGTGAAAGTCAGCTTTATGAAATAGCAAAAGAACAGAGTGATAGAAGTTTTATTGATCAACTTTTAAATTATGAGTTCTCTTTTGGACTTAAAGATGGTTTGTATTTTGATGGTTTTGTCCCATATGGATGCTTAGCTGTTAAGCAGTTAGCTACTATAGAAGATGAAGATGCTAGTCTATTTTATTTTGGTGAGATAGGTAGTGATTTTGAAGGTTTTTTAAGGAGAAATGCGTGAGCAAGAAAGTAGAAGAGACAAACTTAGAAGAACAAGTAATTCAGAATAATGAAGAACAAGTTGAAGAAGAACAAGTTGAAGTAGTTCAAGAAGAAGAGGTTACTGAATTAGATGAAGTTGAAACTCTAAAAGAAAAAGTTGCTGAACTTGAAGATCAGTATTTAAGAGCAAATGCAGAGTTTGAAAATATGAGAAAAAGACTTGAAAAAGAGAAGATGAGCGCAGTTGCTTATGCAAATGAAAAGTTTGCAAGTGATATGTTAGCAATCATCGATGCTCTTGATTCCGCTTCACTTTTAAAAGAGAGTGAAGATATAAAACCAGAAGAGCTTTTTGAAAAAGTAAAAGAGGGAATAGATTTAACTGTTGATCAGTTTAAAAAATCTTTTGAAAAACATGGAATTGAGCCTGTAGATACTGATGGAGAGTTTGATCCAAACTTTCATAATGCTGTTATGCAAGTAGATAGTGAAGAGAAAGAAAGTGGTGAAATTTTACAAGTATTCCAAAAGGGATACAAGATAAAAGATAGAGTTCTAAGACCTGCAATGGTTAGTATAGTTAAATAGGAATGTTGAGCTAACTTTAGTAAATACAGAAGTTATGCTTCTTGCTTTAGTTAGCTCTTAGGTGGGCTTAGCTCACCGCTTAAGAATAATTAAAATAAAAAAGGATTTAAGATGGGAAAAGTAATAGGAATTGATTTAGGAACAACAAACTCTTGTGTTTCTGTATATGAGCGTGGCGAGAGTAAAGTTATTGCAAATAAAGAGGGAAGAAATACTACTCCTTCAATCGTAGCTTTTACAGATAAAGAAGAAGTTTTAGTAGGTGAGACTGCAAAAAGACAAGCAGTTACGAATCCAAAAAGAACTATTTACTCAATAAAAAGAATTATGGGTCTTATGAGTAATGAAGAGACTACTAAAGAAGCTAAAAAAAGACTTCCTTATGAGATCGTTGACAGAAATGGAGCTTGTGCTATTGATATAGAAGGAAAAGTTTACACTCCACAAGAAATTTCTGCAAAAGTTCTAATGAAGTTAAAAGAAGATGCTGAAGCCTTCTTAGGTGAAGAGGTAACTGACGCTGTTATTACAGTTCCTGCATACTTTAATGATAGCCAAAGAAAAGCAACAAAAGAAGCTGGAACGATTGCAGGACTTAATGTTCTAAGAATCATAAATGAGCCAACTTCAGCTGCACTTTCATATGGACTTGATAAAAAAGAAGCTGAAAAAATCGTAGTTTATGATTTAGGTGGTGGTACATTTGATGTTACAGTACTAGAAACTGGTGATAATGTTGTAGAAGTTTTAGCAACTGGCGGTAATGCATTTCTAGGTGGAGATGATTTTGATAACCGTCTTATTGATTGGTTAGCAGAAGAGTTCAAAAAAGACAATGCAATTGATCTTAAAAATGATGTAATGGCTCTTCAAAGACTAAAAGAAGCTTCTGAAAATGCTAAAAAAGAACTTTCTGCTGCAAGTGAAACTGAAGTAAATTTACCATTTATAACAGCAGATGCAACAGGACCAAAACACTTAGTTAAAAAATTAACTCGTGCTAAATTTGAATCTATGATAGAAGATTTAGTAGATGAGACTATTAAGAAAATTGCAGAAGTTGTTAAAGATAGTGATTTAGGAAAAGATGAAATAAAAGAAATTATTATGGTTGGTGGTAGTACAAGAATTCCACTAGTACAAGAAAAAATCAAAGCATTTTTTGGAAAAGAGTTAAATAAGTCAGTTAACCCTGATGAAGTTGTTGCTATTGGTGCAGCTATTCAAGGTGCTGTTATAAAAGGTGATGTTAAAGATGTTCTTCTTCTTGATGTTACACCTCTAAGTCTTGGAATCGAAACTCTTGGTGGAGTTATGACTAAGTTAATTGAAAAGGGAACAACTATTCCTGTTAAGAAAACTCAAACTTTCTCAACAGCAGAAGATAACCAACCTGCAGTTACAATCAATGCTATCCAAGGTGAACGTGAATTTGCTAGAGATAATAAGTCTTTAGGACAATTTAACCTAGATAATATTCCACCAGCTCCTCGTGGTGTTCCTCAAATAGAAGTAGCATTTGATATTGATGCAAATGGTATCTTAGTTGTGAGTGCAACTGATAAAGCAACAGGAAAAGCTCAAACTATTACAATTTCTGGTTCAAGTGGACTTGATGATGCAGAAATCGAAAAAATGGTTAAAGATGCTGAACTTCATAAAGAAGAAGATAACAAGCGTAAAGAAGCAGTTGATGCTAGAAATCAGGCTGATGCTCTTGCTCACCAAACTGAGAAGTCACTTAGTGAGATGGGTGATAGTATAGGTGCTGAAGATAAAGAGAACATTGAAGCAAAATTAAAAGAGTTAAAAGATACTTTAGCTGATGAAAATGCAACAAAAGAGCAAATTGATGAAAAAGTAAAAGCTCTTACAGAAGCTAGTCACAAACTAGCAGAAGCAATGTACAAAAAAGATGAAAAAGGTACTGAGGGAAGTGAGCCTAAAGGTGCAAAAAAAGATGAAGACGTTATTGACGCTGAAGTAGAATAGTCATATAAAGCCAGCATTTTATGCTGGCTTTTACTATATACATGTAAATAATTAAATTAAAAATAAACTTGGAGTATTAGTGGAAGAATTACCATTTGAAAAAAATAAATTAACAATGTCTATTTTGATGACACCTGATAAAGCAAATTTCTCAGGAAATGTCCATGGTGGCGATTTGTTAAAGTATTTAGATCAAGTTGCATATGCTTGTGCTGCAAGATATTGTGGTGGATATGTTGTTACAATTAGTGTTGATCAGGTAATGTTTAAACATCCAGTTTCCGTTGGAACTTTAGTTACTTTTTTAGCAAGCGTAAATTTTACTGGACGAACTTCTATGGAAATAGGTATAAAAGTAGTTTCAGAAGATATTCAAAATGGTACGGTTATAGACACAAATAGTTGTTTTTTTACAATGGTCCATGTTGATGAAAATGGTAAACCAAAAGAAATTGAACCACTTCAACCTAAAAGTGATGTAGAAAAACGACGCTTTCACGATGGTAAAATGCGTCGTCATATTCGTTTACATGGATTTAATTCCATTAAGAGTGAAGAGTTTACTTCAGAGTAAATTTAAACTCTTTTTCCATCCTTATTGCTTCATCTCTTCCATAAATTATAATATCTCTATCTACTTCGATTTCTTCAGTTGATATTTTATCTGGATAATCAACAAAATTGAGTATATGTTTTATTACATTTAATCTGGCTTTTTTCTTGTTATCACTTTTTATTATAGTCCAAGGCGCAACATCAGTATGAGTAGCACTTAGCATCATAAATTTTGCCAGTGAGTATTCATCCCATAAACCTTGTGATTGTTTATCAACAGGAGAGAGCTTATACTGTTTTAATGGATCTGTTTCTCTTGCGTTAAATCTGTTCTCTTGTTCTTTTTTAGAAACTGAGAAATAAAATTTAAATATATTTATATCTTCATCTACTATCATATCTTCAAATTCTGGTGCATCTTTTAGAAATTTATGGTGTTGACGTTCAGAGCAAAATCCCATAACAGGTTCTACCATGGCTCTGTTATACCAACTTCTATCAAAAAGAACAATTTCTCCTGCACTTGGAAGATGTTGTACGTATCTTTGAAAGTACCATTGTGTTTTTTCTATATCACTTGGTTTTTCAAGTGCTACGACTCTTGCTCCTCTAGGATTTAGATGTTCAGTAATTCTTTTAATAGTACCACCTTTTCCAGCTGCATCACGCCCTTCAAATATCATAAGAATTTTCAGCCCTTTATCTTTTACGTGGTTTTGAAATTTTAAAAGTTCTACTTGCAATCGTTTTAGTTCTATTTCATAGGCAAGATTTTCTTTTTTAACCCAAATTTGTATTTTGTTTTCATTTTTTTTACCCATTAGTATCCCTTTAAAAAGCTATTACCTATAAATCGCCAATATTTATAATATATTTAGACTTATTTGATAAAATAGGCCAAACTAAAGGCTAAGGTGGAAGTATGAATAGATTGCTAGGACTATTTTTTATAGGGTTGTTTTTTGCAACGTCACTTTTTGCGATAACACAAAAAAAGGTGTTATCACCAGAAGAGGCATTTCAAGTTAGCGCAAAACGAACTGGTGATGTAATAGTTATAAGTTTAGGGCTTGGAAAAAACATTTATGTTTATGATGATAAACTAAAAATAAATATTCTGGAACCTTTAAAAGTCTCTATTGATGAAGATATTAAAAAGCCCACACCTATTGACTATGATGATTCTTTAGTTCATAAGAAACCTTTAACTTTTATGATTCCAATTTCAGTTATTAAAAAACATGTTAGTAGCGGTAAATTTAAACTTCAATTAGAATATCAAGGATGTGCAACCTCAGGAATATGTTATCAACCAATGACAAGTGAATTTAGTTTTGATTTGGGAGGAGCATCAATCACAACAGAAAGTACAGCCTCTAAAGAAGATCTTTCAGAACAAGATTTTATAGCAGATACTTTAAAAAATGGAAACGTTTGGATAGTTTTATTAAGCTTTTTAGGATTTGGTATTTTACTTTCCCTTACACCTTGTATATTTCCAATGATACCAATTTTATCTTCAATTATAGTATCGCAATCTGGTGAAAAAATGTCAACAAAAAGAGCATTTATACTATCTTTAGTGTATGTTCTAGCTATGTCAGTAGCTTATACTATAGCAGGAATTTTAGCTGGACTTTTTGGTGCAAATATATCTGCTGCTCTTCAAAACCCATGGATAATAGGGTTATTTAGTACGGTTTTCGTTTTACTGGCATTTTCAATGTTTGGTTTTTATGAACTTCAAATGCCTGCTTTCATACAGTCAAAATTAGCAAAAAAATCTGATGAGATGCACGGAAATGGTGTAATTGGTGTTGCTGTTATGGGATTTTTATCAGCTCTTATAATGGGACCTTGTGTAGCAGCTCCATTAGCTGGAGCACTCGTGTATATCGGACAAAGTGGAGATGCTTTTTTAGGTGGAGCGGCTTTGTTTGTTATGAGTATGGGAATGGGACTACCTTTATTGATTATAGGCACAGGGGCTGGTAAGTACATGCCAAAACCTGGTGGATGGATGGATACTATAAAGTCTATATTTGGTGTAGTGATGTTAGCACTTGCTATATGGACTCTTTCTCGTGTTGTTCCTCCAATGATAATTATGCTCTTATGGACTATCTTAACTATAAGTTCATCCGTATATATGGGGGCTTTAGAACCTTTAGAAAAGAGTGTTAGTGGATGGAAAAAATTAATAAAAAGCTTTGCTGTATTTTTATTTATTTATGGAATTATGCTTTTTGTTGGAGCCATGAGTAATGTTACAAATCCATTAAATCCATTAGAGAAATTTTCAAGTACAACAACTCAATTTGTTTCATCTAATAAAGTTGAAGAGAAAGGATTTCAAGTTGTTCCAACTTTAGCACAATTAAAAACTATTATAAAAGAGTCACAAAAACCTGTTATGGTGGATTTTTATGCTGATTGGTGCGTTAGTTGTATAGAACTTGATAATTATACATTTTCTGATCCTAGTGTTAAAAAGAAATTATCAGAGTTTACTCTTATAAAGATTGATGTGACTAAAAATAGTGAAGATGATAAAGAGTTATTAAATGAATTTGGACTTTTTGGACCTCCAGGGATTTTGTTTTTTAAGAGTGGAAAAGAATTAAAAAATAAGAGAGTAATAGGATTTAAAGACGCAAAAGAGTTTTTAGCCCATCTTAATTCTTTATGAGTATAATGATAATAAATTTTTATTAGGATATTCTTTTGAAGGTAATTTTAATTGTAGATGTTAAAGGCTTAGAAAACATATCGTTGTTTGAAAAGCATTTAAAAAAAGAAGGATTTACTCCAATAGAAGGAGAAGAATCTGCTTATGAAGGTGATACTACTACTCACTTAGAAAGTACAAAAGCATATATATTAGATGTAGTAACTAAAGGTTTAAAAAAGTCTGATTTTGATACTTGTAAGATCATCTTTCAAGTTGGTGAAAACCCTATGGAAGCATATATTTTCAACAAGAAAGATGACGGGTTTGATGGGGTTGGAATTAGCTAAAGTAAGCTAATGCTTTTTTTAAATCATCTTTGGTATCTATTCCGAAACTTTCACTCTCAACTCTTACCATAGCTATCTTTTTACCATGATAAACTGCTCTAAGTTGTTCTAATTTCTCTATGTTTTCTAATGGAGCAGGGGAGAGTTCACAAAATTCTTTTAAGCTTTTTTTAGTAAAACCATAGATTCCTAAATGTCCAAAATACTCAAGATGCTCTTCTCTATCATAAGGGATTTTACTTCTTGAAAAGTAGATGGCATTTTCATCTACATCGGTTATTACTTTTACATGATTAGGGTCATTTGCAAATGTTTTATCTATAAGTTTATAACAACTTGCCATAAAACAATCACTGTTCTTAACTCTATCTATAACACTTTGAACCACTTCTGGCTCTATAAAAGGCTCATCTGCTTGAACATTGACAATAACTTCATCTTCGTCTATATCCAAGCTTAGAGATGCTTCATTTATTCTATCTGTACCACTTTGGTGATGTGTCCCTGTCATCACAGCTTCGTATCCATACTCCTTTGCAAGATCAATTACTTCTTTGCTATCAGTTGCAATAACAATACGGTCAAGTTCTTTAACACGTGCTGCAGTTGCTATAACCATAGGAAGACCATTTATATCAGCTAAAATCTTGTTTGGAAATCTGTTTGATGCCATTCTTGCAGGGATAATTATCATTTTATAAATCCTAAAATTTCTTTTTCTATATCGTTTTTATTTACTACTTTGTCATGTAAAACCTCTTTTTCAAAAAGAGAGTTTATTGACTCAGGAATCTTTACATGTAAAGAGTTACTTATACCATCTAGTGCTTCTTTATCACAGTATTTTTTACTATCATTGTTGATAGCATTAAGCATAGTAGGAGCAAATTTTGTCCATTCTGCAGTAGAACATAATACGCAAGGTATATTTTTCTCTTTTAGTTCATTATATGCTTTTAAACAAGTTGCAGTATGTGGATCCATGATATAA
>CBDLTN010000124.1:0-7855 GCA_965306065.1 uncultured Sulfurospirillum sp.
ATGCAAAGAAGGCAAAATAAAATGGAAAAATATAAAATAGCGATAATAAAAGGCGATGGCATTGGACCGGAGATAGTTGATGAGGCTATAAAGGTTTTAGATGCTGTAAGTTCTAAAGAAGATTTTGAATTAAATTATGACGAGTACCTGATGGGTGGTTGTGCTTATGATGTAACAGGAAATCCACTTCCTGCTGAGACGATTGATGGATGTAAATCAAGTGATGCTATTTTATTTGGTGCTATTGGTGGAGAAAAATGGGACAATTTAGAACGTCATCTTCGTCCTGAGAGTGGACTTTTAAAACTAAGAAGTGAGCTTGGAGTTTATGCAAATCTAAGACCAACTAATGTGTTTGATGAACTTGTTGACGCAAGTACTATTAAGCCAGAAGTTTTAAAAGGTGTTGATCTTTTTGTTGTACGTGAACTTACTGGTGGTATATATTTTGGTCAGCCAAGATCAAAAAATGAAGATATGGCTTTTAATACTATGATTTATACTAAAGAAGAGATAAGAAGAATCGCAGTGGTAGCCTTTGATAGTGCCATGAAAAGACGTAAACAAGTCTGCTCAATTGATAAAGCTAATGTTCTTGAAGTAAGCCAACTTTGGCGTGAGACTGTTGAAGAAGTTGCAAAGGATTATCCTGAAGTAAGTTTATCTCATATGTATGTTGATAATGCAGCAATGCAACTTGTAAGAAATCCTAGACAATTTGATGTTATGCTTACAGGCAATATTTTTGGAGATATTTTAAGTGATGAAGCAAGTATGATTAGTGGATCTATTGGACTTCTTCCATCAGCTTCAGTTGGAGGAAAAGTAGGACTTTTTGAACCAATTCACGGTTCAGCTCCTGATATTGCTGGACAAGGAATTTCTAATCCAATAGCTACAATTATGAGTGCTGCTATGATGTTACGTTTTGCTCTTGGTGAAGAAAAAGCTGCTGATAGAATCGAAAGAGCTATACAAAAAGTACTAAAAGATGGATATAGAACAAAAGATTTATCTAACTACGGAGCAAAAGAAGTTTGTTCAACTAGTGAGATAGGCTCAATTATCGCGGATTATGTAGCGAAAATATAATGAAGACATTAACTTTAGCTTCAATTTATGAACTCCAAGGCTTAAAAAATGAAGCTTTGGAGATATACAAAGAGTTACTAAAAAAAGACTCAAATAACAAAGAAGCGAAGATTGCTATAAGAAGACTCTCTGGGCTACGCAAGAAGTATTTACATGTAAATGAAGACATGAAAAAGTTTTTTGTAGATATGGATAGTGAAGTAGAGTTTTTAGAATTTGAAAGGTGGCTTGTTAAATGGAATTGAAAGACATGATTTTATCAACTTTAGCAGAATTAGAAGATGATAGTGTTGAAGTTAAAAACGAAGAGGTATCAAAAGAGCTTAAAGTTGAAGATGATAAAGAAGAGGTAGTTGAAGAGCCAAAAAATGAAGAACAAAATGTGCAAGAAGAATCATCATGTAAAACTTTGGATGATGAGAGACATTTTTGTGAGAGTATGAGAGAACGTATACTTGTTCTATTTGAAGGTTTTCAATCACCAAATAACAAAAGCATCGAAGCAAAAGTAGATTTGACTCTAAACTTTTTAGAGTACTCATTAGCAGTATTAGATGAGCGTTTAGAAAAACTTGATAACAGATAAACTACCAAAAGATTTACAAGAAAAAATTCAAAATATTGTAAGTTTATTATTTCCATATACAAAACGTGCATACCTTGTAGGAG
Source organism: uncultured Sulfurospirillum sp. (assembly GCA_965306065.1). GTDB lineage: Bacteria > Campylobacterota > Campylobacteria > Campylobacterales > Sulfurospirillaceae > Sulfurospirillum_A. The sequence goes on from CBDLTN010000124.1 coordinate 1,762, forward strand.
GCTGTGTACGTGATTTACTTTTACATAATGAAATAAAAGATTTAGATATTGAAGTTTATGATATAAGTCCAAAGAACTTTGATGAACTTATGAAAAAAAATGGTGCATTAGGTGTAGGAAAAAGTTTTTTTGTCTACAAATTGGACGATATAGATCTTTCTCTTCCGAGAGTTGAGCGTAAAGTGGGAGTAGGGCATAAAGCTTTTGAAGTGGAAATTACTGATGATGAAAAAGTAGCTTCCAAAAGATGTGATTTTAGTATGAACGCTATGATGCTAAACATCTTTACAGGTGAGCTGTTAGATTTGTGGGATGGGCAAAAAAGTATAGAGACAAAGCAGATAAGACTTATTGATGAAGAGACTTTTAAAGAAGACAGTTTAAGAGTTTTAAGAGCGGTTCAATTTAGTGCTAGATTTGGTTTTGAGATAGATAAAGATACACTTGAAATTATGAAAGAGATTGATTTGAGTGACTTAACAAAACCAAGGATTTTTTGGGAGTTTGAGAAACTTTTTAATGCTAAATATTTAGATATTGGATTTGTTTACATGTACAGATTAGGGATATTTGAAAAACTCTTTACATGTAAGCTAAAATCACAAGATATAAATAGAGTACAAACTGAACTCAAAGAGGCAAATTTTATAGATAAATTAAGACCGTATTACTTTTTTTATATAGTTGCAAATCTGTATGGGCATGATCCTTATGAGTGGTTTAAAAAGCTTGAAGCTCCAAATCACTATCTTAGAGTTATTAAAAATCAAGTTTTTTTTGATAGATCAATTAGTGATAGAGAATTATTTATAATAGCGATAGATATTCCTATATGTGAGTGGCTAGGCAATTATAAAGACAACATAGTAAAAAGAGCAAAAAAACTTAGGATTTATGACAGTGTTTTTAGTGGTGGTGTTACTATTGCTAAGGTGATAGAAGATGGTTTTGTAAAAGAAAATATAAAAAAAGAGTATAGAAGAAGAGTTATGGAGAAAATAAATGAATAATGCAGAAACTTTGTTTCGTGCTTCAGTCGCGAGGAATTTTTTAGGGGCTTTGCTCCTGAAAAAGAGGATAATAAAATGAATAATTATATATTAAAAATAGATTGTAAAGATGCAAAGGGATTAATGTATAAAATCTCTGATGTTATTTTTAAAAGTGATCTAAATATTGTAAAAAATGATGAGTTTGTTGATAGTGAAAATGGAAAATTTTTCTTTAGAGCTATTGTAAATGGTGATATTGAGAATGGTAACTTAGTAGACAAGTTAAAAGAAGTTATGCCTGAAGATGCAAATATAGAACTGACTAAGAAAAGAAGAAAAAAAATAATTCTTATGGCTACAAAAGAGTCTCACTGTTTGGGTGATTTGTTACTAAAAGAGTATAGTGATGATCTTAATGCTGAAGTTGTTGCCGTTGTATCAAACTATGATTATTTAAAAGAACTTGTGGATAAGTTTGATATACCTTTTCATCATGTTTGTCATGAAGGACTAAGTAGGTCAGAACATGAAAAAAAAGTACAAGAAGTTTTAAGAAATTATGAATGTGATTATATAGTGCTTGCAAAATATATGAGAATACTTTCAAGTGATTTTGTGAAAAATTTTGAAGGAAAGATGGTAAATATACATCACTCTTTCTTACCAGCTTTCATAGGTGCAAACCCTTATAAACAAGCTTATGAAAGAGGTGTAAAAACTATAGGAGCAACTGCACATTTTGTGACGAATGATCTTGATGAAGGACCGATTATAGCTCAAGATGTAATAAATGTTACTCATGAGTTTTCATGGAGAGATATGCAAAAAGCAGGAAGAAATGTAGAAAAAGTAGTTCTTTCTAATGCACTTGATTTAGTTCTTGAAGATAGAGTTTTTGTTTCACAAAATAAAACGGTGATTTTCTAATGTTTAATATTGTCCTTGTTCACCCACAAATTCCGCAAAATACTGGAAGTATAGGACGTTTATGTGTAAACTGTGATTCTAAACTTCATATAGTAAAACCAACATGTTTTGAGATAAATGATAAAAATGTTAAAAGAGCAGGATTGGATTATTGGGACTTACTTGATGTAACTGTTTGGGAGAGCTTAGATGACTTTTTAGCAGCCAATGGTGATAAAAAAGATAGTTTTTACTTTGCTACAACTAAAACAGATAAACCGTATTTTGAAGTGGAGTTTAAAAAAGATGATTTTATCTTTTTTGGTGGAGAGTCAACTGGACTTCCAATGGAGCTAATGCAGATAAAATGGGAAAATGCTATCACTATTCCTATGGGTAAAAATGGTAGAAGTCTAAATCAAGCTGTATCAGTTGGTATAGTTCTTTATGATGCTATTCGCCAAAACTACGCAGAGTTTGCATGATATATGATGTAGCTATTATTGGAGCAGGAGCTAGTGGACTTATGGTTGCTTCAAAGCTTCAAACAAAGAGCATATCTATAATAGATTCAAACTCTAAAATTGGTTTAAAGATACTTGCAAGTGGTGGTGGTAAATGTAATGTTACTAACAAGAATGTAACAGCAGATAATTATCTAGGAGATAAAGAGTTTATAAAAAAAGCATTGGCAAATTTTACTCCAAAGGACCTATTGAAGTTTTTAGATAAGTTTCAGTTAGAACTAGAAGTAAGAAAATACGGACAGTACTTTTGCAAAAAATCAGCCAAAGATATTGTAAGTATATTTGAAAGACTTACAAAGCATTGTCACTTTTTTATGGGAAATAAAGTTTTACATGTAGAGTTTAATGATAACTTTATAATTAAAACTCAAAATAAAACTATCAAAGCAAAAAAGCTAATAGTTGCAAGTGGTGGTATTAGTTATACTAACATAGGAGCAAGTCCTGTAGGCTATGAGATTGCAAAATCTTTTGGACATAGTATCGTAACTCCTGCACCTGCACTTGTAGGACTGACTGTTCAAAAAGACCAGTTTTGGATGAAAACGCTTAGTGGTATCTCTTTTAATACCAGTTTAAGGGTAGAGGGAAAAACTTTACAGAGTGATCTACTCTTTACCCATAAAGGTATAAGCGGTCCTGTTGTTTTAACTGGATCACTTTACTGGAAAAAAGGAAAAATGTCATTAGATTTTCTTCCAAACAATGATTTAAAAAAACTTTTAGATATAAAGTCAAAAAAACAGATAAGTTCAGTCCTTCCACTTCCTAAAAGATTTGTTTTAGAGTTTTTAAAATCTATACATGTAGAAGATAAATCGCTAAACAGACTAAAACAAGATGAGATAGAAAAACTTCAAGTTATAAAAAACTATGAGTTTGCACCAGCAGGAAACTTTGGTTTTAGTAAAGCAGAAGTTACAAAAGGTGGAGTTTGCACACAAGAGGTAAATCCTCTTACTTTTGAGAGTAAACTAAAAAAGAACTTATACTTCATAGGTGAAGTATTAGATGTAACAGGAGAGCTAGGAGGTTATAACTTCCAATGGGCATTTGCCTCGGCTATTTCACTTTCAAAAAACATATAATTAAGAACAATATATATCAATAGTATAAAAATATCTTTTTAAACAATTTCAAAAATTTAAAAATTTTATAACAAAAATAACTTTTAGGTCATTTTGCGGTTGTAAACTTTTCTTGTCGAAAATCAAAATAAGGATATATTATGTCAACAAGATTAGAACATGACTTAATAGGTGAAAAAGAGATACCTACTGATGCGTATTATGGAGTGCAAAGTTTAAGAGCACAAGAAAATTTTAATATTACAGGAGTTCTTTTATCAGGATTTCCTACTTTTATAATATCTTTAGCAAAAGTAAAAAAAGCGGTTGCTTTAGCAAATTATGATCTTAATTTATTACAAGAAGATAAAAAAAGTGCTATATGTGAAGCGTGTGATGAAATAATGAATGGAAAACACCATAAAGAATTTATAGTAGATATGATTCAAGGTGGAGCTGGAACATCAACTAATATGAATGCTAATGAAGTAATAGCAAACAGAGGACTTGAAATACTTGGACACAATAAAGGTGAGTATAAATACCTACATCCAAATAACCATGTAAACCTTTCACAATCAACAAATGATGCTTACCCAACTGCATTTCGTATAGCATTGTATGAAAAGATTTATGAACTAATTGATTCTATGAAAATATTACGTGAATGTTTCTTGAAAAAATCCATAGAATTTAAAGATGTTATTAAAATGGGAAGAACGCAACTTCAAGATGCAGTTCCAATGACTTTAGGTCAAGAGTTCCATACATATGTAACAATGATAGATGAAGACATTGAACGTTTAAAAGAAGCTCAACAGTTAGTTCGTGAAATGAATCTTGGTGCTACTGCAATTGGTACAGGAATCAACTCTCATCCTGAGTATACAAAGCTTGTTGAAGTTAAATTACAAGAAGTAACTGGCCGTCCTTTTGTAACAGCGAAAGACTTAGTTGAGGCAACACAAGATACAGGTGCATATGTTCAAATATCTGGTGTTTTAAAAAGAGTTGCTACAAAAATATCCAAAATGTGTAATGACTTAAGACTTTTAAGTTCAGGACCTCGTACAGGTTTTAATGAAATTAATCTTCCAGCAATGCAACCAGGTAGTTCAATCATGCCAGGTAAAGTAAATCCGGTTATTCCTGAAGTAGTAAATCAAGTTGCATTTGAAGTAATTGGTGCTGATGTTACAATAACTATGGCAAGTGAAGGTGGACAACTACAATTAAATGTATTTGAACCAGTAATTGCTTATAACCTTTTCAAATCAATTAATATGATGAAAAATGCTTTTGAAACTTTGGCGCATAAATGTGTATGTAGAATTACTGCAAATGAAGAGCATTGTACAGAATTAGTTCTTAATAGTATAGGCTTAGTTACAGCACTAAATCCAACTATAGGATATGAAAATTCAACATCTGTAGCAAAAGAAGCTTTAGAGAGTGGGCGTTCAGTATATGAGATTGTTCTTGAGAGAGGATTGCTTAAGAAAGATGAACTTGATGAAATTATTAAGCCAGAAAACATGATTAAACCAAGATTAAATAAGTAAAAAAGGTTAAGATAACTTAACAAGATACTAAAGAATTATTAGATATTATAATCCTTATATTGAAAAGTATTTAAAGAGTGTAATCTATAACTACACTATAGACCATTGTTATTGGAGTCTAGAAGCATAGAGTATTTTTATGATTTCAAATATAATGGTCTTTAACCTTTTTTAAGTTATTAACATTAGAAATTAACCTGGTAAGATAAATTCTTCTAATTAATTTGAAATCGGATATGATATTGAGGGAAAAAAGAAAGGTATTAAATTGAAAAGTATATGTTTTATATTTTTTACATTATATATATTTTTTTTTACTACTAATCTAAGTGCGAATGAATCCAAAAATGTTCTTGTTATAAACTCTTACCACAAAGGATTTGTTTGGAGTGATAAGATAATTCAAGGAATAGAAGAAGTTTTTTATAAAGAAAATGTCAATAGTGATATTTTATATATGGATTCTTTAAAAAACTCTTCTACTAAATATTTTAAAAAGCAAAGCGAGCTATATCGTATTGGGTTTAGCGAAAACAACTATGATTTAATTATTGTATTAGATAGTTTTGCTTATGACTTTATATTAGAAAACCATAATTATTTAAAAAAAGATCAATCTATTTTTTTTGTTGGAATTGAAAAATTTTCAAAAGAAAAAACTAAAATACTAAATATGAATAAAAATATATCAGGTATAATTGAAAAAAGAGATATCGATGAATCTTTTAAAATAATTTCTACACTTTTTCCAGATTTGAAAAAACTATATATTGTTAATGAAAAAAGTAAAAATGGTGATGAAACAGATTTTTTTATAAAAAAAGAAATTATAAAAGTAAAATCTAAATATAAAATTGAATACATAAGACAAATGCCTTTTGAAGAAATGAAAAAAAAGTTTTCTGTTTATAGAAAAGATGAAGTAGTTCTTTTTATAAGGTATTATAGGGATTCATTAGGAAGAAAAATAACTAATAAAGAGATAAAATCATTTATGTCTTTGTCAAAAATACCTATTTTTATTACTGATACTTTATTTA
>CBDLTN010000125.1:0-7829 GCA_965306065.1 uncultured Sulfurospirillum sp.
GTTAAATACTCATATGATGGAACTTTATAAGAAACATGGAGCAAACCCAATGGGTGGTTGTCTTCCAATGCTTCTTCAAATTCCTGTTTTCTTTGCAATATATAGAGTTTTACAAAATGCGATTGAGCTAAAAGCAGCTCCATGGATTTTATGGATAGATGACTTGGCTGTTATGGATCCATATTTTATACTTCCTGTTGCGATGGGTGTTACTATGTTCTTACACCAAAGAATTACACCAACAAACTTTACAGATCCTATGCAAGAAAAAATTATGAAGTTCTTACCACTTATATTTACATTTTTCTTTGTAACTTTCCCTGCAGGTCTTACTCTTTATTGGTTCGTAAATAATCTATTCTCAATAGCACAACAGTATTATGTTAACTCACTATTTGCAAAAAATAAAAAAGTAGAAGAGGTAGCAGAAACTGAAAAAAAGGTTAAAAAATGATACGTATAGAAGCTAACACTTTAGAAGAAGCGTATTCAAAAGCTGCGGCAGAACTAACTTGTTCTGTTACGCAGATAACTTTTGATGTAATTCAAAACCCAAGTTCTGGTTTTTTAGGAATGTTCAAAAAGAGCGCTATAGTAGAAGCAAGACGTACAAATGAGTTAGCTTCTAAATCAAATGAGCGTGAAGATAAACCTAGAAAAAGCAGAAATAGAAGAAATAGAAATAAAAAACAAGAACAACCTCAAGAGGGTGAGAAAAAGCAAGAAAATAAACAAAAAGCAAAACCTCAACCTAAAAAGGCTCAAAGTACTCCTAAAAAACCTGTTAAAAAGCAAGAAGTTAAAAAAGAGAGTCCTAAACCTGTACCTAGAAGAGAAAATACAAAACCAAAAGTTGAAGTAGCAGTAGCAGTTCTTGAGATTAAAAAAGATATAAATTCACTTTTTTCTCATAGTTGTTTTGAACTTGATGAGATAAAAGTAGAAGTATATAACGAAGACACAGTTTTAGTAGAATTTGGTGGTGAAGATGCAGCTCTTCTTATTGGTAAAGAAGGTTATAGGTATAAATCACTTTCATACTTACTATATAACTGGATCAATATCAAATACAATCTAAATGTACGTTTAGAAATAGCTGAATTTTTGAAAAACCAAGAAGAGATGATAGCTAAGTATCTTGTTGGTGTGATAGAGCGTATAAATAATACAGGGCGTGCACAAACTAAAATCCTAGATGGTGTTTTAGTAAAAATTGCACTTGAATCTTTAAGAGCAGAATTCCCGGACAAATATGTAGGGATTAAATCAGGTCGTGAAGGTGGTAGATTTATCGTTATTAACGACTTTAACAGAAAGAAATAATGGATACAATTGCAGCTATTGCAACAAGTCATGGAGTTGGTTCAATCGCGGTTATTCGCTTAAGTGGGCCAGCTTCTCTTGATATTGCAAAAAAACTCTCAAAAAAAAATAATTTTACCCCTAGACATGCTACACTAACTTCACTATATGATTCAAGCGATGATTTAATAGATGAATCACTTGTGTTGTATTTTCAAGCACCTCGTTCATTTACTGCTGAAGATGTCATAGAGTTTCAGTGTCATGGTGGTATAGTTGTTGCGGATATGATACTTAATGAAGTCTTGAAACATGGTGCAAGATTAGCCACTCCTGGTGAATTTTCAAAACGAGCATTTCTAAATGGTAGAATTGATTTAACTGAAGCAGAGGCTATAGCAAAACTGATAGAAACTAAAAGTATAGATGCAGCTAAAATTTTAACTCGCCAAATGAAAGGTGAGGTAAAAGAGTTTGTTGAGAGTGTTCGTGAAAATCTAGTAGAGGTTTTAGCTTTTGTAGAAGTCAATATTGACTATGCCGAAGAAGATTTACCACAAGACTTGATGGATCAGATAAAAGACAAATTGGATGATTTAAGAATTGAGCTCAAAAAAACGTATGATAGTTCAAAAAGAAGAGAAGGGCTTATAGAAGGGTTTAAAGTTTCCATCGTTGGTAAACCAAATGTTGGAAAAAGCTCACTTTTAAATTCTCTTTTAAATTATGATAGAGCTATTATAAGTGATATTGCAGGAACTACAAGAGATACTATAGAAGAAGAGATACGAATAGGAACACATCTTATAAAGATAGTAGATACTGCAGGAATTCGTGAAGCAAATGATACGATAGAAAGAATAGGAATACAACGTTCTAAAAAGGCTATAGAAGAGTCAGATATAGTCATAGCAATGTTTGATAATTCAAGAGAATTTGATGATGAAGATAATCAAATATTAGATATGTTAGACTCATATAAAGAAAAAGACATTTTACATGTAATAAATAAAAGTGATTTGAGTTCAAAATTTGATTCAAGCTCTTTACATGTAGACACAATAAAACTAAACTGTTTTGAGCAAGCTGATAATATAGCTTTAGAGATAGAGAAAATACTTGATAAAAGCTCTCTTGATGACACTTTGTTATTGAGCTCTAAAAGGCAAATGGAAGCTGTAAAAACTACTTATGAAAGTATTGAAACAAGTACAGAGTTATTAAACGAAGGAGAGCTTGAACTATTTGCTTTTCATCTTAATGAAGCTATTATGAGTATATCTGCAATTTCAAGAAATTTTGATAGAGTAGAAATACTTGATAAGATGTTCGGAAGTTTTTGTTTAGGAAAATAGATACATGTAACTCATTTTATTGAGTTACATGTAAAGAAGTACATTAAAGTACTATACCTCTTATCATAAAGTAGATTGCTGCTGATATAAGCGCTGCTGCTGGAACTGTTATAATCCATGCTGCTACAATTTTCTTCAGTGCATCTCTTTTTACGTATTGGACTTGCTTATCACTTTTTAATTGTCTTTTAGCCTCTTTAACTGCAGCTGACTCTTCTTCTAGAAGGTTATATAAGTTTGCAATTCTTTGATAATCTTTTTTCTTCTTATCTTCTTTTTTCTCTAATTTCTTTAACTCTTTTGCATTAGCTTTTAAAATGATTTTTCTTTCTAGTACCCTTTTTTTGTCTTCTTCAATGACATCTGAAAAATTTGTTTTATCAAGATACTCTCTTAAAAAACCAACACCGAATATACCACCAATTGCAATATGAGTTGAACTTACTGGAAGTCCTAGTTGTGAAGCTATGATAACAGTAATTGAAGCAGCCATTGCTATAGAAAATGCTCTCATTTGATCTAGTTCTGTTATTTCACCACCAACTGTTTTTATAAGCTTAGGACCATAAAGTGCCAAACCAATAGCTATACCTATGGCTCCTACAGCCATAACCCAAAGAGGAATACCTGCATTAGATGATATACCACCTGTCATAACAGCATCATTGATTGCAGCCAATGGACCAATTGCATTGGCAACATCATTTGCTCCATGAGCAAAACTAAGTAAGGCTGCTGAGAAGATGAGAGGAACTGTAAAAAGGATATTAACACCATCTCTACTGTTTTCTAGATTACTTGTTTTAGTTAAAATTCTTTTTCTGACATAAAAATATACAAAAATTGCTACAGTAAGTCCCATAAGTGAAGCTGTTAAAAAAGTTGGTTTACTTGTATCTGGTAAAAATATAAAAATATCTACAATTGATGGCCAAACTTTTTTTAATCCTTTTAGCGTCAAATAAGTTACAAAAGCCCATGACATGATTGAAACAAAGATAGGAACCCATTTGACTGCAGCTTCTATTTTGTTTTCTTTAAATACTATTGTCTTTTTTATAGAGAATAGAAATAAAGCTGCTATTATACCACCTAAAACTGGTGAAATAACCCATGACGCAGCTATCTTTGACATAGTTCCCCAAGAAACTATACTAAAGCCAGCAGCTGCAATTCCTGCCCCCATTACTCCACCAACAATTGAGTGAGTTGTAGAAACTGGAGCTTTAACCATAGTAGCAAAATTCAACCATAAGGCAGCTGCTAAAAGAGCAGCCATCATCGCCCAAATGAAAGAGTCAGTATTTCCACCAAAAGCAGCTATATCAATAATACCTTTTTTGATAGTTTTAACAACATCTCCACCGGCTATTAATGCACCACTTGCTTCAAATACAGCTGCAATTATAATAGCGCCAGTCATTGTAAGAGCTTTTGAACCAACTGCCGGTCCAACGTTATTTGCAACGTCATTTGCTCCTATATTCATCGCCATATACGCACCAAAAAGTGCTGCAATTGCTAAGAAAACATTATTTGGAATGCCTCCAGAATTTATATAATTGTATATAAGTACAGCAACCATAAAAAGAAGAGCAAATCCAAGCCTTCTAAAGTCAATAATACTACTTTTTATAGCTTCTTTTTCCATCTTTTTTAAAGTAGAAATTTCCATAAAATTTTAATCCTTATTTAAACACATTATTAAGCACGGATTATACTATGAAAAACTTAAGATAGTTATAATTTTTTTATTTATAAAATCAAAATTACAATCCCATTGACGATTTTAATATGAAAAAGAATACAGCTGAAGATATAGCTGATATTGGTAACGTTATTATCCAAGCAAGAATTATAGGTTTTAATAGATTCCAATTTGCATTTTTATTTTTTATACCTATGCCTATAACAGCACCTATAAGTATATGTGTTGATGATACTGGTATACCCATCTTGGTTGCCATCAGTATAACTGCACTTGCACCAAGTTCTGCAGCAAAACCTGTTATTGGAGATATTTCGGCGAGTTTAGTTCCTACTGTTTGAATAACTTCTTTGCCTAAAAACCATAATCCTACTATAAGTGACACACCAAATGTCACCATTGCTATTGTTGGTATTGGTGCGTGAGTATTTATAACACCAGTTTTTAATACATCTAGTATTGCTGCAAACGGACCAATGGCATTTGCTATATCATTTGCACCATGACTAAATGCAAATGCAGAGGCAGTAAAAATTTGTAACCATGAAAAAATCTTTATAGTAGATTTATCAAGATCATGCTTTGACATTAAATTTACGATAGCAAAACTTATAAGGTAAGCAGCCACTGATATAACAAATATAATCCAAATAGTCTCTATAGTACCAATATTCATTTTAATGTGCTTCAAGCCTTTAAAAAGTAACATTCCAGATATAATAGCTGCAGCACAACCACTAACTAAAGGAACATTTTTTTTCAAATATATAAATGTATCAATCTCTTTTTCTTTTTCTTTTAACTCATTAATCTTTTTTTGATAATCAGTAGTTGTTCCTATTTCATCATCTTCATCCATAAAAGCAAGTTCTGATAATTCTTGTATTTGTTCGGTTTCTGGTTTGTTTTTAAGGGCTGTTTTGTATGCCTCTTTTAAGGCTTTTTTCCTTCCTTTTGCTCTACTTAGTTTTGCTACTACTTTCTTGCCAGGAGTTAAAATATGTTTTTTTATTATATGGTATATAAGGTAGGATAAAAGTCCACCCAAGGTAGGAGATATAACCCAGCTAATTGCAATTTGTCCTATTTTATTCCAATTTACCATAGACGTTATGTTGTCTCCTGTTGTAATGACAAAACCTAAAGCTATACTACCACCAACTATACCTCCTACAATAGAGTGAGTAGTTGATACAGGAAGTCCTTTTTTAGAAGCTACAAGAAGCCATAAGCCAGCGCTTAAAAGTGAAGACATCATTACTAAAACAAAAAGCATTGGTTCAAAGTCAATAGGAGGAATTTTGACTATGCCTTTTCTAATGGTATTTGTTACTTCTCCTCCTGCAAAAATAGCACCACTTAGCTCAAATATAGCTGCGATGATCAAAGCTTGTTTTATAGTTATAGTTTTCGCACCAACACTTGTACCAAAAGAGTTAGCTACATCATTTCCACCTATATTAAAAGCCATAAAAATACCAAATGCAGAAGCAATTGAGAAGAGTAAGAAGTGGTCAGTTGGTATAAAGTCAAATCCCCAAATATAAAAACCGATAGTCGTTATAGCAAATATACTAAACGCAATAATATTGTCTTTATTCATAACTATCCTTGAGGAAATAATAATACAAAATTATAGCATAAGTGAGGTTGTCTTATAGAACTTTACCAATTTTTTTGAGTCTACACCTAATCTATAAAGTGTATATATGGTCCAATTTCTTAGTGTTGTGTATATAACACCTTCTTGTTGCCATCTTCTTGGACTAGTAATTATGCTTTGATTTAATATCTTTACATGTAAACCTGTTTTTTTAACTTTGTCCATCAAATCTACATCTTCCATAATATCTAAATCGCTAAATCTGCCAATACTGTTAAATATTTCTTTATTAATGAAAATACCTTGATCTCCGTAAGGGATTTTTGTAATTTTTGAGCGAAGATTTACAACTTTTTCAATGATTCTAAAATAGAATTTATCTGAATCAATATATAACTTAAAAGCACCTACTTTAGCTTTTTCATTACAGATTAAATCTAGTGTATTGTATTTTATTTTATTATCTGCATGTAGAAAAAAAAGTATGGGAGAGGTTGCGTACTTTGCTCCTTCATTCATCTGTACAGCTCTGCCTTTTTTTGAGTTTATTTTTATAACAGATGAATCATTAATGAGATTTATAGTTGAGCTATTGTTTCCATCAACTACTATAATCTCATAATTATACGATGTGTTCTGATTTTTTATCATTTGTATAGTCTGTTTTATGTGTTTTTCATTAAACACAGGGATGATTATTGATATATCCATTTGGTATAATATCAAAAAAAAGACAGGTTTATCAATGAAAGAATTAATTATCATGTTTGTAAAATTACCAATTGAAGGAGAAGTTAAAACAAGATTAGCAAAAAATACAACCTTTAAATTTGCAACAGATATTTATAAGGCTTTTGTTGAGGATTTACTAGTTGTATTGGAGACTTTAGATACAGATTTTATACTTGCTTTTAATAAGAAAGAAGCACATGAGTTTTATAAAGATTATGATTTTTTTATACAAGAAGGAGTAGATTTAGGTGAAAAAATGAAAAATGCCTTTTTATATGGCTTTAACAAAGGATACGAAAAGGTAATTTTGATTGGAAGTGATACTCCTCAACTAAAAAACTATGATTTTAATAAAGCATTAGAAAGTTTAGATAAACATGATAGTGTATTTGGTCCAGCTATTGATGGAGGTTATTATCTTGTTGGATTTAATCAAAAGAGTTTTAAAAAGGAGTGTTTTGAAGATATCGCATGGAGTACCAATAGAGTTTTAGCTCAAAGTTTGAAAAAGTTAATATCTTTACATGTAAAGCTTCTAGAAGAGAAAAATGATATAGATACAATAGAGGATTTAGAAGATTTTTATACACAAAATAACTTTACATGTAAAAATACAAATGAGTTTAAATACTTATTTAGCACTTTTTGAGTAAAATAAAACAATTTTATTATACAGGGTTAAAATTTATGGAAAATTTGCAAGAAGTTTTAAAAAAACACAAGATAACAATGGATGAGTGGGAAAATATTTTAAAGATAATGGGTCGTGAACCAAATATGCTTGAAATAGGTATTTTCTCATCTATGTGGAGTGAGCACTGTTCGTACAAGTCTAGTAAAAAGTACTTAAATGGTTTTCCAACAAAAGCACCATGGGTTATCCAAGGACCAGGTGAAAATGCTGGTGTTATTGATATTGGTGATGGAATGGCAGCTGTTTTTAAGATGGAGAGTCATAATCATCCGAGTTTTATTGAACCTTATCAAGGTGCAGCGACTGGTGTTGGTGGAATACTAAGAGATGTATTTACAATGGGAGCTCGTCCTGTTGCAAATATGAATGCTCTTCGTTTTGGTAATGTAACAAATAATGATGAAATTTCTAAGCACCAAAGATACCTAGTTCGTG
>CBDLTN010000126.1:0-7823 GCA_965306065.1 uncultured Sulfurospirillum sp.
CAAACTTGTAGGAACAAAAAAAGAAAAAATAATAGAGGAAATTCAAATTTTATTAAATAAAAAAGAAATTTATGAAAAAATGAGTAAAGCATATAATCCATATGGTGATGGTTTTGCTTGTGAAAATATTGTTAAAGTATTTTTAAAATGAATATTTTAGTAATTAGATTTAGTGCACTTGGTGATTTGGTCACAAGGGAGCCTACCTTTAGAGCAATAAAACACTTTTTTCCTAATGCAACTATAACTTTTTTAACTTCATCAATAGGAAAAGCATTATACGAAGATAGTGCATATTTTGATGAAATAATTGTTTACAATGGTTTTTTTGATACATTAAAAAAATTAAAAATAAGAAAATATGAAATTATTTTCAACATCCAATGTACAAAACTTTCTCATTATATTGTACTTTTTTTAAATAAAAATATTTTAATAAATAAGTCTTATAGTCTTTTTCAAAAAATATTTAAAATTAAATCAAAAACAAAAAGTTTAAAAGATATGCTAATAAAAGCAAATGTAAACAAACATGAACTTGACATATACATGAAAAGCCAAGTTAATACAACTATATCACTTCCTACAAAAACAAAAAAAACCGATAAATCTATAAAAAGTGTTGCAATATGTACAGGTAGTAGTAAAAGATGGGAAAGTAAAAAATGGGGCTTAGAAAATTACATTAAATTAATACAAAAACTTTTAAAAGATAATATAGAGGTAAATTTAGTAGGTTCATTTTTAGAAAAAGATGATGCTTACAAAATAGAAAAAAGATTTCCAAATATAAAAAATCATGTTGACAAAACAACTCTAACTATACTAAAAGATACTCTATCAAATGTTGATATTTTTATTGGAAATGATAGTGGACCCACTCATATTGCAGCAGGAGTAGGAACATCAACACTAACGATATTTGGGCCAACTAGCATTAAGCACTCACCTAAATTTGACAATTATAAAGGAAACCATTTCTGCGTAAGCCCAAGTAATAAAATAAAGTGTCATCCCTGCTATAAAAACACATGTCCAACAGAACATGAATGTATGAAAGAGATAAACGTCGAAAACGTTTATTCTATAATAAATAAATTTTTTAAGGAAATAAAATGAACCCATTAAAAATAGTTCATTGTGCAAATTTTAATGAACATAAACTTGGAGCAACATATTATGCTACAGATAGAAAAGTTTCAAATGGACTTATAAGAAATGGACATTTTGTGCAAGATTTTTCGTATAGAAATATAGCAAGAAATTCTAATGTTTTTCAAAATAAAAAGATAGGTGCAAAAAAATCTAATGAAGCACTTATTAAATGTATAGAGAATATTGAAGCTGACTTACTAATGCTTGGGCATAGTGAATTAATATATGACGAAACCTTGATAGAGATAAAAAGAAAATTTCCAAATATAAAAATAGGAATGTGGTGGGTTGATTGGACACATAACTTAAAAAATTTGAACTTTTTAAAAAGACTTGAAATTATAGATCATTTCTTTATGACAACTGATCCAATTGAATTAGAAAAAATTGGGGTTCAAGGAGAATATTTAAAAAAATGTAGTTATTTTCCAAATATGTCAGACCCTTCATTTGATATATATAAAGCATTTGAAAACAAAAACTACAAACATAACTTACTCTTTATGGGAAGATATGATAAAGAAAGAGAAGCATTTATAAACTTTTTAAAAAAACACTTTTCTGATTCAAATCTTGGTTTATACGGTATTTCTAAAAATACGTTTTTACAAGGTAACAAATACTTAAGAACTGTTTCATCCTCTAAAATTTCTATTAATTACAGTAGAGACAATACTATGGAACTATATTCTTCAGGACGGATAATTCAACTTAGTGCAGCAGGAACTATGGTAATGTCTCCAGAAATTCCAGGATTTAAGAAGTTGTTTTCTGAAGATGAAATAATATACTTTAAAAACAATAACGACTTTAAAGAAAAGTGTGATTATTTTTTAAATAACGATAAAGAAAGAAAACAAATAGCAAAAAATGGATGGTTAAAAGCACATAATTCGTTTAACAATCAAAGAGTAACAAACTATATGTTAGAATCTATTTTCAGACCCCAATTTTCAAAAGGTTTTAAATGGTAACCTGTACTAAATATCAAATAAACAAGATACTTATCAATTTTTTTATTTGTATATTTATTATTTTTATTCCAATGAAAACATCTGTTTATCAAATTAGCTATGGACTTTTAGTTCTGTTTTTTTTAATCAATATAATCATATATAAAAAAGCTGCTATTTTTAAAAAACTTGTTTTAACATACAAAGATATCCTCATAGCTTTTTCTATAATAATAACATCCATGGTAATCTCAAATTATTTGAGTGAATATGCTAACTATAGCTCTTGGAAACCAATTTTCCACTATATTACAAGGTATTTTTTACTCTTTTTAATCTTACTCTATTTTTATAAAGAACAAATTATCTCAAAAAGATCAATTGTAATATATATTATGCTATCACTACTATTTCAAGCATTTGATGGTATATATCAATCCATATTTTCATATGATATTGTAAAACATAATTTTGGCTCATTAAGTGCGGGATTGAAAGCAGCTACTTATAATAGAAATGTCTTTGGATTTTTTATGGCTATAGGTCTTATAGTAAGTACTGTTTTAGCTTCATACAAACTAACAACAAATATATATGAAAAATTTATTCTTTTTATATCTTTTCCAGTGTTTTTGTTTTCATTATTCTTCTCTCTCTCAAGAGGATCATGGGTATTTTATATGGTATTTTTTATTCTTTTTACTATATTAAATTATAAAATCTTATCTAAAAAATACTTTTTATATCTATTTTTAATCTCTTTTTCTACAATTATTTCTTTTATATATATTGATTCTTTAAATATAAGATTTAATGCTCTATTAGAAATGAATTCTAGCAATAGAGTTACTATATGGTTAGATACTATTGGCTTTATTAAAGAAAATTATATTTTTGGGTATGGTATCAAAACTTACCATTTGATTACAGAATTAAAAATACCAAATATTCATAATAGTATATTAGAAGTTACTTTTTCTCTTGGTATTATTGGATTTACATCTTTTGCATATCTACTTTTACTAACCTATAAAGAGATTAAAAAAAGCGATATGAAAATATTCCTCCCTGTACTTTTAGGGTTTATGGTAATGACTCAATTCACTCATGGAGTATTAGAAGGAATGTCAACTCTCTCAACATTTTCTATTTTTGCTTTTTTTATCTTTTCAAAAAGAATTAATCCCTCTTAAAAATATACTTTTTCAATCCTTCGGCTTGAAGGATTGAACCTTCAATACTTAGATGATCGTCATCCCTATAAAGCATTTTATCATTTTTAATTGCATAACAAAAAGAAGTATCACAAAAAATAGGTTCAGGATCTAAAATAGTTATACTTGGAAAACTTTTACTAATATCATATATTCTTTTTCTATACTCTTCTTGTCTTTTATTATACTCATCATAAGAAACTTTATTTTTAGAATTTGATAATTCTTTATTTAAGAACGGCCTTTCCATATAATCTATTGGTGAAAATCCAAGTTCTGGATTCTCTAACAAATAATAAAACTCTATATTTTTCTTTTTACTAAAATAAGCAAAAGTCTTTTTTACTGATCTATAAAATTCTTCTTCCAAATTATATGAATTTTTATCAGTCAAATATGCTTTATGCTTAAAGCCCTTTTCTATATGTCCACCATCTATTGTACCAAAACCTCTATTTTTAGCATAATATTGTCCCCTTGTAATTAAAATTACTTTAGTAATGTTTTTTTTCTTTTCTAAAAAATCATATGTATTTTCTATTTTATTTTTACATTCATTAATTTTTTCTTCGTTTCTACCAATCGCACCTTCTATTAAAGAAGGACATGCTGAATTTGCCAGCAAGATAGTTTCATAGCCTTGATCTTTAAATAAATTTGCAAAACCATGATATGATGCATATGCATGAGAATCCCCAATAATGGCTATATAATTAGCCTCTTTATCACTTGAAGTAGATAAAATATAGTCAATACTCGTTTCTTTGTTGGAAATTTTATTTACTAGTTTTATCCCATTTTTGTTTTTTAAAGGATATTTTTGAAACTGCTCTTCAAATTTTAAATTTAAATTTAAATGATCTCTTTGTAAAACAATCTTTGATAACCTCATATATTGAAATGACAACCCTGATAAAACCACTACAACTACTAAGGTTAAAGCAAATTTATAACTTTCTTGTTGTCTAGAGTAAAATTCAATATATCTGTATGTCAGAAGTGAAAGAAAAATAGAAATTGTTATAATCCAAAAAGAATTTTCTACAATATCAAACTTCAAAATATTAAAATAGCTTATAATTACATAGTGCCACAAATACAAAGGAAAACTAATTAATCCTAAAAATACTAATACTGACGAAGACAAAATTTTATTATGAATGCCTTGCCTATTTAAACAAAGGATTAAAAATCCTGTACTAACAGTTATAATTAAAGTTTTATATATATTAAATTCTTCATTACCATATGAAACAAAAATAGCAAGAACAAAAATATATAATGAAGAAAATGCAATCTTTGTAAGAAATTTATCCTTCTTCTTTTTGTACTCAATTGCAAATACCAAACCTCCTAGTGATAACTCCCAAAATCTTGAAAATGAATGATAAAACATATCAATTTCAAAAAATTGAGGCAAAACCAACATTATACTTGTTATAAACAAAAGTCCTTTGAAAATATCTATTTTTAAAAAGTATAATATAAAAATAGTTATTGGCCATAAAACATAAAACTGTTCTTCTATTGATAATGACCAAAAATGTAACATTGGTTTAAGTTGACCTGCCGTATCCCAATAACCAACTTCTTCAATTAATCTAAAATTTTGATAGAAAAAAAGTGATGATTTTAGGTGTTTTATTAACTCTAAAAACTCATCAGGAAATAAAAATAAGTATCCTATTATAAAACTTGCAAAAACAACAGTTATCATTGCAGGAAATATTCTTCTTACTCTATTCCTATAAAACTCAAGAAAACTAAATGTATTTTTTTTGAGTTTTGTATAAATTATTTTGGTTATCAAATACCCAGATAACACAAAAAATATATCTACTCCTACATAACCAAAAGAAATATGCTTTGGCCATATATGAAATAAAATAACCAAACTGATTGCAACACCTCTTAATCCATCAAGTGATCTGTTATATTTTAGTGAATGCTCTACTACAGGTATCATGTTTTTAAACATTTAAATATGGCCTTTATATAATGTTATATAATTTAGTTTTTACATTATAAACAGTTATATCGTTTATATTGTTATTTTGTATAAACTCTTTTTTTTCTATCAAAGAGCCTACATTTTCATCAGTTCCTGTAGAAAAAAGTGTCAAAGTAGGAACTCCAAAAGCAGCGGCTATATGAGCAGGTCCGGTATCGTTGGTTACAAAATAATCACAACTGGATATTGCTCCACAAAGCTCATTTAAAGAAGTATCTTGTATTACATGTAAACCTTTAAAAGTACTTTCAAACCTTTTCTCTGCAGGTCCTATAAATACTAAAATATTAAATTCTTCTTCTAACTCTTTTGCCAGTTTATAAAAATTCTTTTCACTCCATCTTCTGCTATCTTGAGTTGAGCCTATATTTAATCCAATGATTTTTTTATTTTTATCTAATTTATCTAAAAGTGAACGTTTGTATTTTTCACCATTAGATTCTAGACAAAGTTGTGAAAAATCTAACCTATCACTTACTTCTGCAATTCTGCTAAAAAGCTGACTTCTATGTCCTCTATTGTCTTTTTTTACTGTTTTAGTATATCCATAGTTATACTTATCTTTTTTTGGTGAACCTATTTTTTCACTTGCACGAGCTAAGTAACTTATGGTTGCTGTTTCTCCAAAGTTTTGAAAGTCTATCAATAAATCATACTGTTTTTTTCTAAGATTAAAAAAAAGATTCTTTAACTCTTTTAAAAGAGCCCATATCTTTTTTTCTTTGAACACTTTTCTATTTATAGGGATAATGTTATCTATAACGCCACATGTATTTTCTAAAATAGCACTATTTGTATGGTCTGTTAAAAGTGTTATTGTAGGATTATTGTATTTTTCTTTTAACTTTTTTAGTGTTTGAAGTAACATAACAACATCACCTAAGCCACTATAGCGAATAACTAAGATGCTATTTACATTCATCATCTATTGCCTGACAAATAATGTGTCCAATCATAATATGCATCTCTTGTATACGAGGAGTATCATCACTTGGAACAATTAAATTTATATCGCAAAATTCACTCATAGCTCCTCCATCTCCTCCTGAAAATGCCATTGTTTTACATCCCATATTACGTCCAAGAGATAGCGCTCTAAGAACATTTTTACTATTACCACTTGTTGAAATTCCTATGATTAAATCACCTTCACGAGCAAGTGCTTCTACTTGTCTATCAAATACTCTATCATACCCATAGTCATTTCCAACTGCAGTCAATACAGATGTATCTGTTGTTAAAGCAATTCCAGGTAAGCCTCTACGTTCTGCTTTGTAACGTCCACTTAACTCAGCTGCAATATGCTGAGCATCCGCTGCACTTCCACCATTTCCGCATAATAAAATTTTTCCACCATTTTTTATCGTCTCAGTTGCAATTATACAAGCAGTATATATATGACTCTGTAAATTTTCTATGGTTTTTTCTATCACTTCTTTATGAGCATTCATCTCATTATGAATCATATTCATCATAATTGTGCCTTTTTAATTATATTTGTTGTACTTTTTCCATCTACAAAATCAACCAGTTTTACTTCTTTTGCTATATCACTTCCAACTACTTCTTTTCCTTCATAATCTCCACCCTTAACAAGTACATCTGGTCTAACTGCATTTATAAGATCATATGGGGTATCTTCATCGAACTCAACTACAAAACTAACTGATTCTAATGCGCTTAAAACATAAGCTCTATCATCACTTGTATTTATTGGTCTGCTTGGACCTTTTAGTCTTTGTACAGACTCATCAGAGTTTAGTCCAACTATAAG
Source organism: uncultured Sulfurospirillum sp. (assembly GCA_965306065.1). Taxonomy (GTDB): domain Bacteria; phylum Campylobacterota; class Campylobacteria; order Campylobacterales; family Sulfurospirillaceae; genus Sulfurospirillum_A. The sequence goes on from CBDLTN010000126.1 coordinate 7,108, forward strand.
CATATCACCAAAACTTTTTGCAACTTCAAGATACTTTACATGTCCCACATGAAGTATATCAAAGCATCCGTTTGTAAAAACTATCTTTTTATCTCTAAAGTTCTTTAGTAACTCTGCTATCTCAACTTTCGTTTTAATCTTGCTATCAGCTTTACCACTTCTAAGACTATGTTCATACATATCAATCTCATCAAGACTAACAGTTGCACTTCCTAGTTTTCCAACTACAACAGCTGCCGCGCTTGTAGCAAACAAGGCTGCTTCTTTTATATCCAATGCACAAGATAAGGCATATCCAAACGAAGCCAAAACAGTATCACCCGCTCCTGTTACATCAAATACCTCTCTTGCAACTGTAGGAACCTTTGTAACCTCATCACCAAAAATAGCCATACCATCTTCACTTAATGTTATTACTGCATACTCCAAATCTAAAGAGTTTTTCAACTGCTCTCCAGCCTTGTTTAGACTATATTCATCAACTATATCAATCTTACTAGCTTCTATTGCTTCTTTTTTATTTGGAGTTATTAAAGTAGCGCCCCTATATTTACTATAATCTTCTCCCTTTGGATCAACTAAAACAAGTTTATTATGTTTATTTACTAACTTTATAAGTTTAGATGTAAGAGTTTCAGTTAGAACTCCTTTACCATAATCTGAGAGAAGTACAGCATCATAGTTATCTATAATTTTCTCAAACCTATCATAAAGCT
>CBDLTN010000127.1:0-7754 GCA_965306065.1 uncultured Sulfurospirillum sp.
AGTTTTTGAAGTTAAAAAGATAATTGGTATATTTTGAGTGTTTTTATCTTTTTTTAATATCTTACAGACTTCTATACCATCCATATCTGGCATTACTATATCTAGCAAAATCAAATCTGGACTTTGCGTTTGTGCTAGCTCTATTGCTCTTGGTCCATTGGTTGATACAATAATGTCATAATTGACACTAAGTATATTATCAAGTATCGATATGTTTTCTGAGATGTCATCAACAATAAGAATTTTATTTTTCATTGTTTTTTCCTAAGAGATTTAGCTTATATCCATATCCATAAAGATTTTTTATTGAGTCTTTAGGTAGTTTTTTCCTTAGACTTTTAGTAAGTGATTTTATAGCATCTCTACTCATCCCTTTGTCTGGCCATATATTTGACTCTATCTCTTCATAAGTTAACATATTGTCTTTTCTTTTAACTAATAAATCCAATAAATCCCTTTCGTGATTTGTAAGATATATGGTATTGTTGTTTTCAATTAAAAGTTTTGAAAAAGTATCAAAGTATACATCATCAACTATATGTTTTTTCGTATCTTCTTCTTCCTTTAAATACTTTATACAAGCACTTAGTGCATGAGATATTTTATCCCAATGAATTGGTTTAGTAACGTATTTTATTAGCTGTAGCTCAACTGCATCAAGTAGGTATTTTTGATCTGTATATGCTGTTGTAATTATGATTAAAGTTTTTATATCAGTTTCTCTGATTTTTTTTGCCATTGAAATCCCATCTAATTTAGGCATTTGAATATCAGTAATAATGATATCTGGTTTTTCCCTTTCATATATCTCTAAACCTTCTCGTCCATCTGAAGCACAAAAAACTGTATCACATTTTCTCTCTAATATTTCTAGAGTATTTTCTCTTGTTAATTCATCGTCTTCTACATATAGAATTTTTAAATTTTTATATTTATCATAACTCATAATTAAAATCTTTTTCCATCAGTTTCACCATCTTTAAAAGTTTGTTTATAAAGAATTTTGCCACTTGGCATATAGATAATATCTATACCATCAATTTTTCCATTTGTATATGGACTCTCTCTTCTCTTTTTACCATTTTCATAGTATTCTGTACTTAGTCCTTCTCTAACATCATCTTTGTAATTTATTTTCCATCTAAGAGTTTCATCTTTCCTATATTCAATATCAGGTCCATTTTTTTTGTCATCTACGTATGTTGTTTCTCTAAATATTTTACCTGATAGTAAGTATATAGTCTCAATTCCATTTCTTTTGTCATTTATATACTTTACTGTTCTTTTTGTTTTTCCACCTAAGGATAATTCTGTGAAAATTCCTTCTTTTTTTCCATTTATATATTGGCCTTCTAATTTTATTTTATCTTTTGAATAAAACTCTTTATATTTACCTTCTTTTTTATTGTTTTTATAAGGAACGGTAGATATTAATAAGCCTTTTTTATATGTGGTTTCTAATAGTATATTTCCTTTTTCATCCATTTGCTTAACTGAACCCTCTAGATTTCCTTTTTTATAAATTCTTTTTTCTTTTATTTTCCCAGATTTAAAATATATCTTCTCTTCACCATCTTTATTGTTCTTTTTTATTAAAACTTCTGATTTTATTTCACCAGTTTTATAATACTCCACTTGTTTACCATCTATAAAACCATTTTTTACTGGACTGACTAATTTTAATTCTCCATTTTTATAAAACTCTTTTATACTCTTTTGTATTTTATTGTTGGTAAAAAATTCTTCTTTTTGTTTTTCACCAGTTTCGTAATAAGATATTTGCAAACCATTTGCCATATCATTTTTAAATGTTGTAGTACTCTTTATTTTTCCTGATGGATAAAATTCTTTAGATTCACCTGTTTTTTTACCGTTGATAAATGTAAAGTTGAATTTTTCTTTTTCATTCTCATCGTAATGTTGTTCAAGACCATGCTTTTTACCATTTTTATATACTCTTTTATATTTTATTAGACCACTTTTATAATCATATAGTATTTCAGAGCCATGTTTTTTACCATCTTTATAATCAACAATGTTAGAAAGATTTCCTTTTGAAAAATAATTTCTTTCTATACCATTTTTTAGTCCATTTAGGTAAGTTCTTTTATATTTTAAACCACCAGTATCAAAGTAGGCTTTTTCTATACCCTCTTTCTTATTATTTTTATAAAAAGATTCTAATTTAACTTGACCATTAGGGTAAAATTTTTTTATAAAGCCATTTTTGATTTCTGAAGCTATGGCAACATTTAACATACAACTAACTATTATTAAAGCAAAAGTTTTCATTTTTTCTCCATTATGTTACTAATATGTTATTATACAAGAAAAAATCACTTTTTATATAAAGTATATACATCGACACTATGTTGACACTAAGTAATGAGAGAATATAAATTATTTATAGGTGAAAGGCAATTTTTTGAACAAATTATTTTTAATATTTTTTATATTATGTTCATTTTTATACTCAAATAACAGTAGTATAGAAGTGGGAAAAGGAATTTTTAAATCAAAAGGTTGTAGTATGTGCCATAAAAGAGATAAAAAAGGGGTAGGTCCATCTTTATCAATTATATATAAAAGGTATAGTGGTAAAGAGACTTTGCTTGTTGATTTCCTTAAAGGAAAATCTAAAGCAATTATTTATCCAGGAAGAGCACCTATCATGCAAGCACAGTTAACAAAGTTAAAAGGTTTAAGTACTCAAAATACTAGATATTTAGCCAGATATCTAATAACTATTGATGATAGAGAATTTTAAATTAAGGGAATAAAAATGTTTTGTTGTAATACAAGAAAAATAACAAAAATAATTTTAATGCAAATATTTATGTTGTTTATTTTGGACAATACTTTAGTTGCAAAAGAGTTCACATTTGATGCAAATTTAAAAGCTGAAAAAAAAGTAGTTCATCCTCCATATGAATGGGGAGACTGTACTGTCTGTCATGTTGATCCAAAAGGAGAAACAGATGAGATGGTTATGGATACACCAGATCTTTGTTATATGTGTCATGATAAAAAACAAAAAGAGGGTAAAAAATTCATTCATGGACCAGTTGTAGCTGGAGCATGTACTGCTTGCCATAATCCCCATGAATCTGAAAATTCCACCTTACTAGTAGCACCTAGTATAAATGAGCTTTGTACTTCATGTCATGAAGCAAAAAAACAGATGTTTATCGATAATTCAAGTATGCATCCCCCTGTGATAGATTCATGTGTAAATTGTCATGATCCTCACACAGAAAATTATCAATATCAACTAAGAGCAGAACCTAAAAAAAATATATGTTTAATGTGTCATGTAGATAAAAAAGAGCATATAGCGACAGTCTCTAGTAAACATGGAGCGATTGCAAGACCAAATAAATGTCAAGAGTGTCATGATCCCCATGGAACGAATACAGAAAAAATGTTAAAGGCCCCTGATATAAAAAGTCTTTGTTTATCTTGTCATAATGAAAAATTAAAAACTGATGAGACAGGATATGAACTAGATAATTTAGCAAAGCATTTATCTAAAAATCCAGATCATCATGGACCGATACTCTGGAATGACTGTGCCACATGTCACAATCCTCATGGTTCAGATAATTTTAGAATGTTAAATAAGCCATTTCCTAAAAACTTTTATGCCAAATTTGATAAAAATATTTTGTGTTTAAATTGTCATGAACCAGAAAAATTTACAGAGAAAACAACAACTACCTCAACAAATTTTAGAAATGGAGATAAAAATATACATTGGTTACATGTAGCTTCAACTGATAAGGGTAGAACGTGTAGAGCTTGTCATGATTTTCATGGAACTAAAGGGACGGAACATCACATACGTAAAAAAACAAAATTTGGAAAAATAAATTTTCCGTTAAGATTCAAACCAACTGAAAACGGAGGTTCTTGTGCTCCTGCATGTCATGCAAGACGTTCTTATGATAGGAAAACACCTGTAATCAATCTAAAATAATTTAGATTGATTTAGGAATTATCATGAATAAAGTAATTTTATTTTTTTTCTTACTGTTTTCAACATCATTATTAGCAAAACAAGTATTAGACGATAAGTTTGAAATACTTACACCAATTGATAAAGGTATCTATTATGAATCAATTGCATCAGTTAGTGTAAAAATTCCAAAAAAAACTAAAGTTACAAAAATTATTATAAAATCATTTTCAAAAAACTATACAATAGATGTAAATCTTGATAGAAAAGTATATTGTAAAAGTATAGATTTGCAATTAGGAAAAAATGATATTGAAGTAATTTTTTATGATAATGAAAAAGCTATAAAAGCAAAAAAACACTCTATAATTTATAAAGAAGAAATTTTTCCAAATTTTAATGAAGTTATACAAAACTACAATAAAAATTATTTTCATAATAATAAGAATGAACAGATATGTCAGTCTTGTCATGATTTAAATAATGAAATAGACCTAGTTAAAAACAATTCAAAAGATAAGTTAAATAGTGTTTTAGAAGATACACGCGAATCAAAATGTTTTGATTGTCATAAAAAACTAAATGACAGAAAAAACTCCCATGCACCTTCAGTAAATTTAATTTGTACGGAGTGTCATAACGGAAATACGGGTGATTATAACATTAATAAAAAAAATAAATCTAGATTTTTACAACCAGATCCTATATCTGGACAATGTTTTAATTGCCATGAAAATGTAGAAAATGAGTGGCTAGAGAGAGAATACACTCATGGACCTGCAATGAATGGAAGATGTACAACATGTCATAATCCTCATGGGTCAGATGAAATTTTCTTTACAAAAAAGCCAATTTGGGATTTATGTACGACTTGTCATTCAGAAAAAGCTGTTGGAAACCATGTTGTTTCTAGTTTTGTTTTTAGTAGAAATAAAGGTAGCCATCCGACAAAAGGGCCTAAAGATCCAGCTAGAGAAGATAGAGAATTAGTATGTTCTAGCTGTCATAATCCTCATGGGTCTAATGGAATTCATCTATTACGTATGGAAGGGAAGAAACCATTTGGAATTTGTGCACGTTGTCATGATAAATTATAACTAATATAGTTTGTTTTTCTTCAGTAGCTTTATAACTTCTTCATTTTCTAATTTTTTAATCAGTTTTTGAAGTGAACCATCTTTTTTCATTTGGTCAATTAATTTATTAAGTTGTTCAATAATTTTTTCTGCATGAGGTGTTTTTTTAGATAATAAGAAGCTAAACTGTACTTTTTTATACTCTTTTTTATGAATTTTTATTTTATCAGAAAGGTCTAAATCATAAATAGCACTTAGTGCAGCAAGTTTGGAGTGCAAAAATAAAGAACTTCTACCACTATTTAACATTCTAATTGCTTCAGTTACACTTTTTAAGTTGTAATACTTTAGTCCTTGTTCATTGTAAATATTTTGAGTTGTTTTATCTCCAATAAGGCTTATAAATGTAAAATCTTTATTTTCCAAAGGATTGTCACTATCCATGATTTCTTTAAAATGAGAGTTTTTAGTACTTACAAATAGATACCATTCTAAAGAGTAAAAAGGTTGTGATGAAATTGTATATTCTAATCTGTTTTTTGTTGCATGAGTAAATAGAGCATCAAGAGTACCTATTTCAACAGATACTTGAGCTCTTGCCCACGGTTGTATTTCATGAAGAAGTTTAATACCAAGTTTTTTAGAAAGTAGCTCATCCATTAGCCTTATTAGTACACCATCTGTTTTGCCTGTTTTTTTATTCTTGTAGGAGTATGGTGCCCAGTTAGAAGCATAAGAAATTTTTAAAGTATCATGTGCATAATGATGCGCATTTAATGTAATTGCAAAACAACTTAATAAAAAAAATATTTTAATCTTCATATATATCCTTCATCTTAACTATAAAAGTATACCTATATTATTATAAAAGACACTTATAGTAAATGAGATATTTGACAAAAGTAAAAAATATTTAATAAATTATAAGAATGGTAAATTTCACACTATGTTGACACTATTTAGGATTATACTTTCGTTAAGACAAAATTAGAAAAGGATATGTCATGAAAACGAAAGTTTTTAAACTGGTTACAGTAGCTTTAATACTACTTGGTACATCATCAGCTATGGCTACCATAACAGGTAGTTTACACGATCTTTCTGCTACGGGCGGTGGAACTATTAAAGCAAATGCTGGACAAAGTAACGATGAGTTATGTGTATACTGTCACACGCCTCACGCGGCTAATACAGGATTTGTTGGAGCTCCATTATGGAATAAAGCGGCAGACTATTCTGCTAATCCATTTAAAATGTATGGTGCAACAGCGACAAATACAGCTGGTACAACTCTATCAGGAGTTAGTACTGATGTTCAGCCAAACAACCCATCAAAAGCATGTTTAAGCTGTCATGATGGTGTTAATGCGGTTAACTCAATGGTAAATGCTCCTGGTTCTGGTGGATATACTGCTGCTGGTGCGTCGGTTGCATTTGGTGCAGCAACTGCAGGAACTGATGTTCTTATGCCAGCTGGTGTAACTCAAATTGGAACAGATTTAACAAATGATCATCCAATTTCTATTACTTATACAGCAGGTAAAGCAAGTCTAAAAGCTGTTGGAACAGCATTGATTGGTACTTGGACAACTCCAAGTGGTAACCAAAATATTTCAGATTTACTTAGAGACAGTAAGGTAGAGTGTAGTTCTTGTCATGATCCTCACCTTGGTGAGAATGATACTTTCTTAAGAAGAACTGGTACATCATTCAGTAATGAAGGTAGTAAAGTTTGTTTATCTTGCCATGAGAAATAATTAAACTTCTTAAAGTTAAAGGTCTTGGAATTTATTTTCCAAGGCCTTTTTTTTTAGCAAATTTTTATAAAAACACCTTCTTCACACTAAGTTAATATAGTATAATGAATGAGATTAAAATATCTACCCATAATAAGGAGTACAAATTATGTATAAAATATTCAAATATTCAATACTAATCATTTTACCATTTATTTTTTCAGCTTGTGCTACAACAAAAGTTGTTAAAGAAAGTTTCATAGCACCTCCTCCTCCAGAAGATCCTCGCATAAAATATATAAAAACGTATAGAGGCGTGTCTGATTTAGAAGAAAAAACAGGTTTTGATAAGTTGATTGCAGATTCAGGTGGTTTTGGTATTAAAAATATTATAAAGCCTTATGGAGTTGCTGCAAAAGAAGGTAAAATATATGTAGCTGACACTGGTAGCGGTGTAGTGTTTATATTTGATACTATTCTAAAGAAAGTAAAGTTTTTAGGCGATAAATCGAAAGGAAAATTGACTCTTCCTGTAGGTATTGCGCTTGATGATAATGAAAGAGTTTACGTAAGTGATTCAAAACTAAAACGTATTTTTGCATATGATAAAAAGGGTGATTTAGTTGTAGCTATTGGAAAGAAGGATGAATTTATACGTCCAACTGGCATAGCAATAAATAAATCTTCTCAGATGCTTTATGTTGTAGATACAAAAGGTCACAATGTAAAGGTTTATTCTCTTGATGGTGATTTTCTTTTTGAATTTGGAAAAAGAGGTAATGGCGATGGTGAATTTAATTTTCCAACAAATATTGTAATAGATGATAGAAACGGTAATGTAATAATTGCAGATACTCAAAACTTTAGAGTACAGATTTTTGACCAAGATGGTGAGTTTTTGAGAACTATAGGACAATTAGGAGACCAACCAGGAACATTTTCACGCCCACGTGGAGTCGCTATGGATGGGGAAGGACACCTTTATGT
>CBDLTN010000128.1:0-7609 GCA_965306065.1 uncultured Sulfurospirillum sp.
GTTTAGAACAAGAGTTTGGAAAGATAACTGATAATGCAAATAGGTTTATAGAAAAACTTCAAATAATTGTTAATAACTCTAAATCAGTTTCAAGTGAAAGCTCTGCAATAGCAAGTGAACTCTCTTCAACTGCTTTACATGTAGGAAAAAATTCCCAAAAACAGAGCTACTATGTAAACAGAACAACAAAAAGCGGTAAAGATCTTAGTGAGGAGTTAAAAGAGTCAGTATCTGAAGCGAAAAAATCACAAGAAGAGTTATCTCAAACAAATGCACAAATGACGCAAATGACAGATAAAGTAAATATATTGCAAGATGCTATGATGCAAACAATGCAGAGTGAATTATCTTTAAAAGATAAACTATCACAAGCCTCACAAAATGCAAATGAGGTAAAAAATGTTTTAGATGTTATTAGAGATATAGCAGATCAAACAAATTTACTTGCTTTAAATGCAGCGATTGAAGCTGCACGTGCAGGGGAACATGGACGTGGTTTTGCTGTTGTTGCTGATGAGGTAAGAGCATTAGCAGAACGTACTCAAAAGTCTCTTGGTGAAATAGACGCTACAACAAATTTAGTTGTACAAAGTGTTGTAGAAAGTACAGATGAAATTAATTCAAATGCAAAAAAAGTTGAAGAACTTACACATATATCTTCTGAACTCCAAGATACTATAAATAATGTTGTAAAAATATTAGATAGTGCTGTAAAATCTGCAGGAGAATCAGTAGAAGATTACATACAAACTTCTGATAAGATAAATTATATTGTTGATGAAATCGAAAAATCAAATATTCTTACAGAAGAGAATACAAAATCAATTCAAGAAGTAAATTTAGCAACTGATCAGTTAGATAGTATGAGTGAAAAATTAAATCAAGAACTTATGAAATTTAAATCTTAAATATTATTTTTATAATTTTTTTATAATTTTTGCAATTTTTAATTGTTATTTTGATAGGATTACAGCTTCATTTTATTAAGGAGCTTTATGAATACGGCACGATTTACAAGATTTGGTTTTATTCTAGCAGCAGTTGGTTCTGCAGTTGGTTTGGGAAATATATGGAAATTTCCTTATGTTACAGGTGAGTATGGTGGAGGAGCATTTGTATTAGTTTATTTAATGACGGCTGTATTTATAGGTGTTTTTGTTTTAATTAGTGAGCTACTTATAGGTAAACTAGGACGTAGTGATGCTGTGAGTATGTTTGAAACCTTAGCAGTAAAAAAGAAAAAGTTTTGGAAATTCGCAGGTTTTGTTATTGTAGTTCCATTGATAATTTTATCTTATTATTCAGTAGTTATTGGTTGGATATTTCATTATATTGCTCTGTCTTTTCAATCATTGCCTTCTACCGTAGAAGAGTCAAAAGATATTTTTATGACATTGTTAACTACAGATGTTAAAACTCAACTTTTTTACCACACAATGGTCTTTGTACTAGTAACAGGAATAATTTTACGTGGTGTAAAAGATGGTATTGAAAAAATCAATAAAATCCTAATGCCTCTTTTAGCATTAATTTTAACAATTTTGTTTGTATACTCTATGTCTGTTGAAAGCTTTTCAAAAGCTGTTCATTTTATGTTTGATCCAGATTTTTCAAAACTGACATCAACTGCTGTAATTGTGGCGATTGGACAGGCTTTTTATACACTATCATTAGGTATGGGTATTATCATTACTTACGCAGCATCATTGCCAAAAGATGCAAATATTGTTAAGTCATCTCTTATGATTACTTTAATTGATACTATGGTGGCTGTTGTTGCAGGTTTAGTGATTTTTACATTGTTATTTGATAAAGGTGCAGAGTCTACAAAGGGTGCTGGATTAGTATTTATCTCATTACCATCAGTATTTTATGAGTTTGGTGAAATGGGTTCAGTTCTAGCAATTCTATTTTTTATTGCAATTGCATTTGCAGGTGTTACATCAGCTATTTCAATGCTTGAACCAACAGTTTTATATCTTATATCAAGATTTAACTATACAAGAAAAAAAGCAGCAGTTATATGTAGTTTATTCTTTTATATCCTTGGAGTTGCAGCATTGTTATCAAACATAACAGACTATGCTCCTATGCTTAAAGTTGGAGATAAAGGTTTATTTGATTGGTTAGATTTTGTTGCTTCAACTATAATTGTTCCATTAGGTGGAATTCTTGTTGTTATTTTTGTAGGACATTTTATGGATAAAACCAAAATAAAAGAAGAACTAATTCCATTAATGGGAAGTTTTTTAACAAAAGTTTGGTTTTTTATGGTTGGCTACATTATTCCAGTTGCTTTAATTGTTGTGATTCTTAATGAAACAGGACTTTTTAAGTTTTAGTAAAACGTAGTATTTAAAATAAGAAGGAAAAAAATGAAAAAAATTATATTAGCACTAGTATTGTTTTTTAGTATAAATGCCATAGCTGATGATTTAAGACTATGGGAAAAATCAACTCTAAATCAAATCATTCAAAGAGGCGAATTAAGAGTTGCGACAGAGCCTGGTTATATGCCATTTGAGATGAAAGATAAAAAAGGCAGAATCATTGGTTTTGATATAGATATAGCAAAAACAATGGCGAAAGCTATGGGGGTTAAGTTAAAGATTGTTCCTACAACATTTGATGGTATTCTTGCTGGTTTGCTTACTGGTAAATATGATATTGTAATAGCTGGAATGACAATTACACAAAAGCGAAATCTAAAAGTTAATTTTTCAAACTCTTATATCAGTGTAGGACAAACTCTTCTTGCTCAAAAGAAATATGAAGGTAAAACTTGGAGAGATTTAGATAAAGAAGAAAATACAATTGTTACAAAACTAGGTCAAACCGGTGAAATAGTTACAAGAAGATTGTTTAGAAAAGCAAAAATTAGAACATTTGATACTGAAGCAGAAGCTGTTCAAGAAGTTATGAATGGTAAAGCAACAGCTTTTGTATATGATAAGCCTTATAATGCTATTCTTGTTTCAAGCAAGGGAAAAAACATAATAACTCATTTAGATGATGATTTAAGCTATGAACCTCTTGGCTGGGCTATAAGAAAAGGTGATCCAGATTTTACGAATTGGTTAAATAACTTTTTAAATCAAATGAAAAATGATGGAACTTATGATAAAATCTATGACAAATGGTTTAGAAGTGACAAATGGTTAAAAAAAGTACTTTAATTTAAAGTATTGAAAAAATTTATTTTATTATTTAGGGAGAAAGTATGGACGGAATAGTATTTTTAAATGGTGAGTATTTAGAAGCCGATAAGGCAAAAGTTTCTGTATTTGATAGAGGCTATATGTTTGGTGATGGTGTTTATGAGGTTGTTCCTGTTGTAAATTATACTGTTTTAGATAGAGATCCTTTTTTAGAAAGATTTGATAGAAGTCTACGTGAACTTGACCTTAAATGGCCTATGAGTAAAAATGAATTTTTAAAAATGATAAATGAACTGGTTAAGAAAAATGACATAAAAGAGGGTGGTGTTTATATGCAAGTAACTAGAGGAGTTGCTCCTAGAGATTTTGCATATCCAAAAGATATAGATACAACTTGTACTGCTTTTGCATTTAAAAAAGATGTTATTAATAATCCACAAGCAAGTAGTGGTGTAAAAGTTGTAACTGTCGAAGATATACGATGGAAAAGAAGAGATGTAAAGTCTATTGCTCTATTAGGTCAATGTATAGCAAAAGAAGAAGCAAAAAGAAAAGGTGCTTATGAAGGATGGATGGTTGAAGATGGATTCGTAACAGAAGGAACATCTTCAAGTGCTTATATTGTTAAAGATAATGTTATTATAACTAGACCTCTTTCAAACTCAATTTTACCTGGAGTTAGAAGAAAACTTTTAATAGAAATAGCAAATGAGCATGATATTAAAATAGAAGAGCGTCTTTTTTCTCCAGAAGAAGCATTGAGCGCTGATGAAGCATTTTTATCTAGTGCAACAACTTTTGTATTACCCATTGTAGAGATAGATGGTACAAAAATAGGTAATGGAAAACCAGGCCCTATATTTGAAAAAATGAGAAAAATGTATATTGAATCAGCGTTAAAAATAGCTGGTGTATCGATATAGAAAGAATTCATTTACCTAAATTAAGTGATTATCTGCAACTTTTTGTACTTGCAGCTATTTGGGGAAGCTCTTTTTTAGCAATTGAGATTGCTATTAAAGATCTTTCTCCTTTTATAGTGGCTTTTGGTAGAGTTAGTATAGCAGCAATCTTTCTTTTAATGGTAGTTCTTTATAAAAACTATTCATTTCCAAATGACAAAAAATCATGGTATATACTAATTTTAGCAGGTATATTAAATAATGCTGTTCCCTTTTTTCTAATTAGTTGGGGACAACAATATATAAATAGTTCAACTGCTGCAATCATGTTATCTTGTGGTCCATTTATTGCACTTATTTTATCAAACTATATAACAAAAGATGAAAAATTCACAGTTTTTAAACTAATAAGTGTAGGACTTGGTTTTTTAGGAGTCTTTATTTTAGTTGGCGATGATTTTATCATAGGTAAAACTGAAGCTATTTATGGACAACTCGCTATCTTATTAGCAACATCTGGTTATGTAAGTTCAGGACTTCTTATTCGTAAACTTTATAAAGTTAATGTTGTTGTTTGTTCAACTTCAATGTTCTTAACAGCTATGATAGTAATGTTACCATTTGTATTTTTTGAAAAATCTTTAGAACTAGATTATAAAAATAGTTCTGTACTTAGCATAGTGTATTTAGCAATAATTCCTACGGCACTAGCCTCTTTAGTAAGGGTTCAACTTGTTCAAAGAGTAGGAGTTCAATTTATGTCACAAGTTGCATATCTTATTCCTATATTTGCTATATTTTGGGCTTGGATGTTTTTATCAGAATTACCTGATATCAATACTTGGTTAGCACTTTTTTTAATACTCTTGGGTTTAATTATCAGAAGAATCAAAGAATAAAATCTCAAAAATGTAAGATTAATGTTATTTTGCTATAATGAAAAACTTTTTTAAAGTAAATTATATAGTAAAAGGAGAAGTCATGGAATTAAACGGTTCCCAAATGGTTGTTGAAGCACTAGCAAAGGAGAACGTAAGTGTAGTCTTTGGCTATCCTGGTGGTGCTATAATGAATGTTTACGATGAAATATATAAACAGAAACATTTTGAACATATATTGACAAGACACGAACAAGCAGCACTTCACGCAGCTGATGGTTATGCAAGAAGTAGTGGAGATGTTGGTGTTGCATTTGTTACAAGTGGGCCTGGATTTACAAATGCAGTTACTGGACTTGCAACAGCGTATATGGACTCTGTTCCTATGGTTGTTATAAGTGGGCAGGTTCCTATTAGTGTTATTGGAACAGATGCATTTCAGGAGATTGATGCAGTTGGAATATCAAGACCATGTGTTAAACATAATTATTTAGTAAAAGATGCAAAGGATTTACCACGTATACTTAAAGAGGCATTTTATATTGCCCGTAGTGGTCGTCCTGGTCCTGTTCATGTAGATATACCTAAAGATGTTACAGCTCAAATTGCAAAGTTTGTTTATCCTGATTCTATAAAAATGCAGACATATAAACCTACTTATAAGGGTAACGTTCGTCAAATAAAAAAAGCAGTTGAAGCAATAGCAAACGCAAAAAGACCTGTACTTTACATTGGTGGTGGTGCAATTAACTCAAATGCTAGTGAAGTTGTACGTGAATTTGCAAAAATAACAGGAATCCCTGCAGTTGAAACTTTAATGGCAAGAGGAGTTATGGGAGATGATAATCCACTTCTTTTAGGAATGCTAGGAATGCACGGCTGTTATAGTGCTAATATGGCTATGAGTGAAGCTGACCTTATGATAGCATTTGGTCCAAGATTTGATGATAGAGTTACAGGTAAGCTTAGTGAGTTTGCAAAACATGCAAAGATTATACATGTAGATATAGACCCAAGCAGTATAGGTAAGATAGTAGATGTAGATTTTCCTATAGTTGGAGATTTGAAAAATGTTGTTGAAGGTATGATTCCTTTAGCAAAAGAAAAAGTTGATTCTACAAAGTATAAAAGTTGGAGAGATCTGTTAAATAGATATGGAGAGATACATCCTTTAAAATATGAAGACTCAGATAAAGTTTTAAAACCACAATGGGTTATTGAGAGAGTTGGTGATATACTAGGAAGCGATGCTTTTGTAACAACAGATGTTGGTCAACATCAAATGTGGACAGCACAATTTTATCCATTTAGTTTTCCTCGTCAGTTTATAACAAGTGGTGGTTTAGGAACTATGGGTTTTGGTTTGCCAGCTGCGATTGGTGTAAAAAGAGCATTTCCTCATAAAACATCAATAAACTTTACAGGTGATGGCTCAATCTTGATGAATGTACAAGAACTAATGACTGCAGCAGAGATGAACATACCTGTAGTTAATATCATTTTAAATAATAAATTTTTAGGTATGGTTCGTCAATGGCAAACATTTTTCTATGAGAAAAGATACTCATCAACAGACATTCAAACACAACCAGATTTTGTAAAACTTGTAGAGAGTTTTGGTGGTGTTGGATATAGGGTTAAAACAAAAGATGAATTCGATAAAGCACTTAAAAATGCAATAGATAGTAATAAGGTAGCTTTTATTGATGTAGAAGTAGATAGATTTGAAAATGTTTTACCAATGGTACCAGCTGGTGGTACACTTTATAATATGATGTTAGAGTATAAGGAGTAGATAATGGAAAATATAAGAAGAGTACTTTCGGTTATCGTTGTAAATGAGGATGGTGTATTATCACGCATATCAGGACTTTTTGCAGGTCGTGGTTATAATATAGATAGTTTAACAGTGGCTCCAGTTCCTAGTACAAATTTTTCAAGACTTACAATAGTAACAAGTGGTAATCAAAGAGTATTAGAACAGATTGTAAAGCAACTTCATAAACTTATACCAACATATAAGGTAATAGAATCTGAAGAGTTTGTTGAGAAAGAGATGGCATTAGTTAAGATACCACTTAATGAAGATTTTAATGGACTTGATGCGATGTTAAAAGCTTATAATGGAACGATAGCAAGCAGTGGAGAAAACTTTATTGTTGTTATGGTTGCTGATGATGCAAAGAAAATTGACAACTTTTTAAAAGCTATTAAAAAATACAATCCTATTGAGATGGTACGTGGTGGCTCAGTAGCTTTGGATGTTTAATGAATTTAGTTAATATATTAGAAGAGTTAAAAATACCATATAATGGCAAAGACTTTAGAGTTTCATCTTTTGAAACTCTAAAAAATGCAGATGCATCACAGATAGCTTTTTTAAATGATAAAAAGTTTTTGGACGAACTTAAAAATACAAAAGCTGGAGCGGTTATACTCAAAGAGGAACATTTAGAGTTTTTACCTTCTACATGTAACGCTGTAATTAGTAAAAATCCACATTTGGATATGGCTAAAATGAGTAAGTATTTTGTAAAAAAACCTTTTCTAACTGATAGAAAAAAAGAGATAAGTCAAAATGCAATAATTGATAAAAGTGCAACAATTGGCGACAATACTATTGTAGAAGAGGGTGCTTATATTATGGCAGGTGCTGTGATAGGTGCTAATG
>CBDLTN010000129.1:0-7582 GCA_965306065.1 uncultured Sulfurospirillum sp.
ATTTAGACCTTCACGGAAGTTAGAAATAATTGGTGTCTCAATAATAGAACCATCTGGTTTAGCCATAAGACCACGCATACCAGCTAGCTGACGAATCTGAGCGGCACTACCACGAGCTCCAGAATCTGCCATCATATAGATTGAGTTAAACCCATCTTTATCAGTCTCTGTAAGCTTCATCATTTCAGATGCAACATCATTGTTAGTATCGGTCCAAATATCAATAATTTTATTATATCTCTCTTGTTCAGTTAATAAACCTGAACTATATTGTTTTTGAATTTCACGAACTTTTTTCTTTGCTTCTGCAATTTTTGCAATTTTTGTATCAGGAACTCTAATATCATCAATAGAAACTGAGATACCTGCACTTGTTGCATACTTAAAACCAAGATCTTTTAAATTATCTAAGAATTCAGCAGTAACAGATAATCCACCCTCTTTAAATACATAATCAACTAAAGTACCAATATTCTTCTTTTTCATAACAATATTCCAAAGCTCTTCTGGAACAAAGTCTGGTAATATTGATTGTAGTATCAATCTTCCAGCAGTAGTAAATAGAGTTCTTCCTTCTATTACAGTTTTAATCTTTGCATGAGCATCAAGAAAACCTGCATCCATAGCAATAATAACTTCATCTACGTTAGCAAATATTTTATTTGAACCCTTAGCTCCTACTTTCTCTAAAGAAAGGTAATAAAGACCAAGTACCATATCTTGTGTAGGTACAGTAATCGCCTTACCACTTGCAGGAAGAAGAATGTTCATAGAACTTAACATTAAAACTTTACACTCAGCAATTGCTTCATGACTCAATGGAACGTGAACAGCCATCTGATCACCATCAAAGTCAGCATTAAAAGCAGAACAAACTAATGGATGAAGACGAATAGCCTTACCATCAATAAGTACCGGATGAAATGCTTGAATTGAAAGCTTATGAAGAGTTGGTGCACGGTTTAGCATAACAGGATGATCTTTTACCACTTCTGCTAAACATTCCCATACTTCATTAGTTCTATCATCAATCAATTTTTTTGCTTGTTTGATTGTCGTTGCATAACCTTTTTCTTCAAGACGAGCTAAAAGATGAGGCTTAAATAGTTCTAGTGCCATAATCTTTGGTAAACCACACTGATCCATCTTCAAGTTTGGTCCAACAACAATAACAGAACGTCCACTAAAGTCAACACGCTTACCAAGTAAGTTTTGACGGAAACGTCCCTGCTTACCTTTGATTATCTCTGAAAGAGATTTTAAAGGACGCTTATTAGCTCCTTTTACAGCATTTGCACGACGGCCATTATCAAAAAGTGCATCAACAGCCTCTTGTAGCATTCTCATTTCATTACGAATAATAATTTGAGGGGCATCAAGTTCCATCAATCTTTTTAATCTTGAGTTTCTGTTTATTACTCTTCTGTACAGGTCATTTACATCACTAACAGCGAACTTTCCACCATCTAGTGAAACTAGTGGTCTTAAATCAGGTGGAAGAACTGGAAGCATAGTTATCATCATCCACTCAGGACGATTTCCACTATTTAAAAATGATTCAACTACTTTTAATCTCTTAACAATAGTTTTTTTCTTTGCTTCAGAGTTAGTGTTACCTATCTCTTCTTTTAGAGTTGCTAAAATATCGATCAAATCAAGATCAGCTAAAAGCTCCTGTACTACAGTTCCACCCATATCAGCAACAAAGCCAGTGTGCTCAAATCTTTGATTTAAAGATTGATACTGTTCTTCATTTAGAACATCATATTTCTCTACTTTTTTTGTATTTTCTGCATCATAAAAAGCATCACCAGAAGTTTTTACTATATATGCTTCATAGTATAATACACGCTCAAGATCTTTCATCTTGATTCCAAGAAGTGTTCCTATTCTACTTGGTAAAGAATTAACATACCAAATATGAGCAACAGGAGCAACTAGCTCGATGTGTCCCATGCGTGAACGACGTACCTTTGTACTAGTTACTTCAACACCACACTTCTCACACTTAACACCTTTATAACGCATCTTTTTATACTTTCCACAAAGACACTCATACTCACGTACTGGTCCAAATATCTTAGCACAAAAAAGACCGTCGCGCTCTGGTTTGAGCGTACGGTAGTTTATTGTTTCTGGTTTTTTAACTTCACCAAAACTCCATGAACGAATCTTCTCAGGACTTGCAAGTCTTAATTGAAACGCTTTAAAGTCTCTTGGTCTACTCTCTTCATGAATTTCAATCGGTACTAGATTCTTCATTTGCTTCCACCTCGTCATAAATCTCAACATCTAAAGCCAATGACTTCAACTCATTTGTCAATACAAAGAATGTCTCAGGAATACCAGTTGATGGGATACTCTCACCGCGAGTAAGAGCTTTATAAGCTGCAATTCTTCCCTCAACATCATCTGATTTTACTGTTAACATCTCTCTTAGCGTATGCGCCGCACCATATGCTTCAAGTGCCCATACTTCCATCTCACCAAATCTCTGTCCACCAAATAGTGCTTTACCACCAACTGGTTGTTGAGTTACTAGTGAATATGGTCCTGTACTTCTTGCGTGAACTTTTTCGTCAACTAAGTGATGAAGTTTAAGCATATACATGTAACCTACATTTACACGCTCTTTCATCTTCTCACCAGTTTTACCATCATAAAGTTCGCACTTACCGTCCATATCTATTTTTGCTAATTCAAACAATTTATTAAACTCTTCTTGATTAGTTCCTTCAAATACAGGAGCAGCAAATTTTACACCTCTACTCCAATCTCTTGCATATGTAAGAAGCTCTTCATCATCTAGAGTATCAATAAACTTTTTAGCATCCATTAATTTTGCAACATCTGCTATTTTTATCATAGTAGAGCGTAAATCTTTAATCCAGTCACCTTTTTTCTCTTCAAAGATGTCTGTGATTTGATTTCCTAAACGCTTACCAATAAGTCCTAAGTGCATCTCTAAAATTTGTCCAATATTCATACGACTTGGAACACCTAGTGGGTTAAGAACAATCTCAACACTCTCACCAGTAGCTAAATAAGGCATATCAACTTCTTCAACGATATTTGAAACAATACCTTTATTACCATGACGTCCAGCCATTTTATCACCAACTTTTAGCTTACGCTTAGTTGCTATATATACTTTTACTAATTTAACAACACCACTTGGTAAAATATCATCTTTTTCGATGATAGTTAATTTTTCATCATGTTCTTCTTTTAGCTTTTTCTTCTCTGTTTGGAAATAAGTTTTTAGATCTTTATACTCAGTTTGAGTATCATCTCCAAAAGCTTTTACAATTGCGTTTAAAGAGAAACGATTTACATGCTCTAAATCTTCAGCAGCAATACTTTGACCTTTTTTATAAGCTTTTTTATTTACTTCTTGGTCTTCATTAAGAACATTTTTTGAAAGAAGTGAATTAATTCTAAGCATCTCTTCACGATCAAGCATCAATAATTTATCATGGTGTTCTCTATCAAGAATTTCTTTCTCTTCTTCATAAGCTTGGATTGCACGTGGATCTTTGTCATAACCTTTTTTAGTAAATATTTTAACGTCTACTATAACACCTTCCATAGATGCAGTTGCATACATAGATTTGTTTACAACATGTCCAGCTTTTTCACCAAAGATAGCACGAAGTAGTCTCTCTTCAGGTGTTGGTTTAACTTCACCTTTAGGAGATACTTTTCCTACAAGAATCATGCCAGGTTTGATGTAAGTACCAATTTTTACGATACCACTCTCATCAAGATGAGCTAAATCTTCCTCTTTTACATTAGGAATATCTTTAGTTATCTCTTCAACACCATCTTTAAGTTCTCTTGCTTCAATTTCTTTCTCATAAGTATGAACACTTGTAAATGCATCGTTTCTTATCATCTTTTTACTAAGAACGATAGCATCCTCAAAGTTATAACCATTCCATGGCATAAACGCAACCATTACGTTTTTACCGATTGCCATTTCACCTTGATCCATACTAGGTCCATCAGCTATAACACTGCCCTTTTCAACTTTAGAGCCTTGTTTTACAATAACTTTTTGGGTAAAAGTGGTATTTTGATTTGTTCTTAGGTTCTTTTGTAGACCATAATGGTCTATAAAAGCACCATCTTCATCTTCACCTAAAACATATATGTTTTTGTTATCTACTTTTTCAACAACACCAGCACGTTTTACTTTGATTGACGCCCAAGCATCACGAGCAGAAACTGCTTCAACACCAGTACCAACCATAGGAGCATCTGTCCATACTAAAGGAACTGCTTGACGTTGCATATTTGAACCCATCAATGCACGGTTGGCATCATCATGTTCTAAGAAAGGAATCAAAGAAGCAGCAACACCGGCAATCATACCAGATGAAAGGTCAATTAAATCTACTTTTTCTTTTTCAACAAGTATGATTTCTCCATCTTGTCTAGCTTCAATCAAATCTTCAACAATTTCTTCGTTTTCTACTAAAGTAGAAGCAGGAGCAATTATTAATCCCTCTTCTTGAGTGGCAGTAATATATACAATTTCATCAACTATCTTAGCATCTTTTACTTTTCTATATGGTGCTTCAACAAAACCAAGTTCATTCACTTTTGAGTACATAGATAATGTATTAATAAGACCAATATTTTGTCCCTCTGGAGTCTCAACCGGACAAATTCTACCATAATGAGTTGGGTGAACGTCACGTACTTCAAATCCAGCACGCTCTTTAACAAGTCCACCTTCTCCAAGTGCAGAAAGTCTTCTTTTGTGAGTAATTTCACTAAGAGGATTTGTTTGATCCATAAACTGAGAAAGTTGTCCACTTGAGAAAAATTCCATGATAGTGCTTGTAATCATCTTAGAATTAATCAAATCATGTGGCATAAGCTCTTCAGTTCCACCACTTAATCCTGTAAATTTATCTCTGATTGCTTTTTGCATCTTAATCAAACCAGTATGTAACTCGTTTGAGAGAAGCTCACCAATTGAACGAATACGTCTGTTTCCTAAGTGATCTCTATCATCAATATGACCTTGACCATTTTTTACATTGATTAGGTATTTAACAGTTTTTATAATATCTTCACTTGTCATTACAGTTACAAATTCAGGAACATTAACACCAAGCTTGTGATTCATTTTCATACGACCAACTTTAGTTAGATCATATCTCTCAGAGTTAAAGAAAAGATCATTAAAGAAAGATTTTGCAGCCTCTTTTGTTACAGGCTCGCCTGGTCTCATTACTTTATATATTCTTATAGTTGCTAAATCATTCTCATCTTCAATACCTTCTGTCTGACGAAGAAGCTTTAATGTCTCATTATCTGCAATAAAAGAGTTTATGATAGCATCATCAACACCAGGTGCTAAATCATTTGCTATTTCGATTGATTCACAACCTTGCTCTATCATTTTAGTTAATTTTGTCTCGTCAAGTTGTGTTAAAGTATCAAAAAGTACTTCTCCACTTTCTTGATCAATTATTGGAGATGATAAAAATCTATTTACTAGAGTCTCAACCGGATACTCAATAAACTTGATTCCATCTTCAACAAATTTTTCTGCTTTTTTCTTAGTTAATCTTTTCCCAGTTGCAATTAAAAGATTTCCATTTTCATCCTTAAGATCAAAATCTACTCTTCCAACAAAATTTTCTGGTTCAAAATTCATTAAGAATTTATTATCTCTAATTTTTATATTTAAAACTGGATAAAAAAGTTTTAAAATATCTTGTTTGCTATATCCTAATGCTCTAAAAAGTATCGTAATTGGTACTTTTCTACGCTTATTAATTCTAACAAATAGCGTATCTTTAGCGTCATACTCAAAGTACAACCAAGATCCACGATCTGGTATGATTTGAGCTGTATAAATAAGTTTATTAACTACAGTTGAGCTCTCTTCTTCTTTAAAAATAACGCCAGGGCTACGGTGTAATTGATTAACTACAACTCTTTCAACTCCATTGATAACAAAAGATGTTCTATCAGTCATCAAAGGAATTTCTCTAATAAATATTGCTTGTTCTTTTATATCTTTAACACCAGTTTTTTCACCGGTTTTTTCATTTTTATCCCATAAAATAAGGCGAATGTTCATTTTTAGATTAACAGAATAAGTCAATCCTCTATCCATACATTCACGTACGTTATATTTAGGTTTTCCAATTTCAGAACTAATATACTCTAAAGAGAGTCTATTCTGTGGGTCATGGATTGGAAATATTGATTTAAAAACTTTTTCTATACCACTTTCTTGATCAGAGTCAGCAACATTTAAAAAGTGTTCATAACTTTTTTGCTGTACTTGAAGAAGGTTTGGTACATCAATTTTTCTTGGTACTTTTGAGAAATCTACTCTTAGACGATTTCCCGATTTAAGGTTATTTAACATGAGTCTACCTTACGAAGTTGTTTAAAAGGAAAGTATTTTTGCTACTATATATAGTAGCTTTTATCACGACATGGTCTATTTTACATTTGTTTAAGGGGAGAGTTAACTCCCCTAAGTTGCAAGTTTTAAAACTACTTAAGTTCAGCTTTTGCACCAGCTTCTTCAATCTGCTTAACGATTTCATCAGCATCTTCTTTAGATATAGCTTCTTTAAGAACTGTTGGAACACCTTCAACTGCTTCTTTTGCTTCTTTAAGTCCAAGACCTGTAATAGCACGAACAGCTTTAATAGCGTTTATTTTCTTAGCACCAGCGTCAACTAGAACTACGTCAAATTCAGTTTTCTCTTCAGCTGCAGCGCCAGCATCACCAGCACCACCAGCCATCATAACTGGAGCAGCTGATACACCAAACTTCTCTTCAAATTCTTTTACTAATTCACTTAATTCAAGTACACTTAGACCTGAAATATATTCTAATACGTCTTCTTTTGAAATTGCCATTTCATATCCTATATATTTTATTTCTTTTTCAAAGGAAATAACTTCCCTTAAAATTCATATCATCTAAAGCTACGGCTTACGCCGAGAAAATCTCACTACTTATAGAGGAGTTTCTGCTTACCTTATTTTTATTATCTGTATATTACTTATAGTAATTATGCAGACTCTTCTTCTTTTTGTGCTCTAAGAGCATCAAGACCGATTGTGAAGTTTGTAACTGGAGCCATCCAAGTTTGAAGTAACATACCAATAAGCTCATCACGAGATGGCATTTTAGATAGTGCTTCAACTTTAGCAGCATCAGCAACTTCACCATCAATAAATGCTGTTTTAACAACAAATTTATCATTAGTTTTAGCAAACTTAGCTACGACTTTAGTTACATCTAACTGATCTTCACCCCAAACAAAAATGTTTGTGTCTTTAAGATCAATTCCATCAATATCTGCATTTTTCATAGCAATACCAGCAAGAGTATTTTTGATTACTCTAACTTTAATATTTGCTTCTTTTGCAGCAATTCTTAGTTCTTCAATAGCAGGAACGTCTAGTCCTTTAAAATCACAAACTACTAATGCGTCGGAAGATTTAAATTCTTCAGTTATAACGTTAACAATTTCAACTTTTTGATTTTTAGTCAATTTTTTCTCCTTTCCGACCGAGATTTCAAGTGGAGTCGAGAAAC
>CBDLTN010000130.1:0-7451 GCA_965306065.1 uncultured Sulfurospirillum sp.
AATTTTATGTTTGAAGCAGTATTGATAATATACACACTATATACAATTGCAAAGATATATATTAGTGTTATGGAAGCTAAGTTTGTAGCTAGTAAAAAAGATGGTAAAGCTATAATCTTGAGTGAAAAAAACTTTAAAGAAGCAGGTGAGTATAAAATAGAAACCAGTAAAATATCAATAGTAAGTTCACTATATGATTTACTGATATTTTTTGCATGGATTGGATTTGGATTTAAAGCACTTGATAGTATGATTGCTTTTGATAACACTCTAATATACACTGTGGTTTTCATACTCTCTTTTTCAGCAGTAAATTTTGTTTTGGGACTTCCTTTTGAACTATACCAAACGTTTAATCTTGATAAAAGATACGGTTTTTCTACGATAGATGTTAAAACTTATATAACTGATCAAATCAAAGGTGTAACAATGTTTTTAGTATTTGGTTCACTTCTAATTTGGTTATTAGCTTTTATAATTGAGAGTTTTGAAAGTTGGTGGATTTATGGTTTTGGTGCTGTTTTTATAGTTATATTGTTTATTAATATGGTATATCCAACACTCATAGCACCAATTTTTAACAAGTTTACGCCATTAGATAATGAAGAGTTACAAAGTGCTATAGAAAATCTTTTAAAAAAAGCTGGATTAAAAAGTAGTGGAGTTTACAAGATAGATGCAAGTAAGAGAGATAAGAGATTGAATGCTTACTTTGGAGGACTTGGAAAGTCTAAAAGAGTGGTTTTATTTGATACTTTAGTAAAAAAGCTTGAAACGAAGGAGCTTTTAGCAGTTTTAGGTCATGAACTTGGTCACTTTAAACATGGAGATATTATTAAAAATATTGGTGCAAGTGCATTAATGTTGTTTGTTATGTTTGCATTTTTTGGTAACATTCCACAAAGTATTTTTGATGGCATTGGGTTAGAAAAAAGTTCTCATATGATTCTTATACTCTTTTTGTTGCTTTCACCAGTTTTGTCATTTTTGATGATGCCACTTTTTGGACTTTTGAGTCGTCATAATGAGTATGCTGCAGATGAGTATGGAAGTGAATGTGAAAGTAAAGAAGCACTTGCCAATGCTTTGATAAAACTTGCAGATGAGAATAAGAGTTTTCCACTATCTCATCCTTTAACAGTCGCTTTTTATCATACACACCCTGCACTTACAGAGAGACTTGAAAAACTGGGTGTTGATGTATAGTATAAAAGACGCTTTAGTTGAAGCAACTAAACGTATAAAAGAGATAAGTGATATACCAAATAAAGAGGCTAGAATTTTGTTAGCTTCTTTTTTAAGAAAAGACCAGCTTTGGATAATAACTCATGATGAAGAGATTATAGAAGAAGAGGGCTATTTTAAGCTTATAGATAGACGAGTTAAGAATGAACCTATAGAGTATATTACAAATAGTGCAAGTTTCTACGGAAGGGACTTTTACGTCGACAAAAATGTACTTATCCCAAGACCAGAAACAGAGATACTTGTAGACTTGGTAGTTTCTACATGTAAAGGAATAAAAAGACCGAGAATTGTAGAGATAGGAACTGGTAGTGGTATTATCTCTATTATGCTTGCTCACTTACTTCCAAATGCACAAATAACCGCTATAGATATATGTGAAGAAGCTTTACATGTAGCAAAACAAAATGCAAAAAAACATGATGTAGATATAGAATTTGTTCATAGTGATTTATGTGAAAATTTTCATGAGAAAAACTTTGATATGTTAGTATCAAATCCTCCTTACATCGCAAATAATGAACCTTTACATGTAGGACTCTCTTATGAACCAAATCTTGCACTTTATGGTGGTAATGTAGGTGATGAGATACTTCGTCGTATTATTGATATATATAATGAAAAAAATGTAAAATATCTAGCTTGTGAAATGGGTTATGATCAAAAAGATAAAATAACTAACTATTTAGAAGATACAAATTTAAAAGTGGATTTTTACAAAGATTTAGCCAGAATCGATAGAGGTTTTATAATAGGAAGAAGTTAAACTTCTTCCTATGGAGAGAAATCAGGGGTTTTTAGTCCATTTGGTGACGAATATATGTTGGGATATCAAGATAATCTTCTTGTCCCTCATAACCACCACTTACTTTTTTAAGACGAGTTATACGCTCTTTTTTTATAGCCTCTTGAGACTCATTTAGCAGTTTTAACTCTTTTGTTTTTTCTATTTTATTCTCAAAACCTGTTGCAACAATAGTTACTTTAACACTATCATCAGCCATACTATCATCTGTTGTAGTTCCAAAGATAACATCAGCATCTTCATCAGCACTATCATAAACAACACCCATTGCTTCACTTATTTCTGAAAGAGGACAAGCTGAAGGAATATGAAAGTGTATAAGAACACCTAAAGCACCATTTATTGACATATTATCTAGTAGAGGAGATTCTATTGCACTTTTTACAGCTTCACTTGCAGCTCCTTCACCACTACTCTCACCAACACCCATAAGTGCCATACCTCTATGAGACATTACTGTTTTAACATCAGCAAAGTCAACATTAATGTCACTTTGACCAGAAGACAGTACTACTTGACTCATGCCACCAACAGCACGACTAAGTACATCATCTACTATTTTAAAACTATCTTTTATTCCTAGTCCTCTATCTACTATAGAGAGAAGTTTATCATTAGGAATAACCACTATAGAATCACTCTCTTTTTTAAGCTCATTCAGACCAGCTTCTGCTAGTTTTAATCTTTTTCTACCTTCAAACATAAAAGGTTTAGTTACAACAGAAACAGTTAAAGCACCCATTTCTTTTGCAGCTTGAGCTATTACAGGTGCAGCACCAGTTCCAGTTCCGCCACCAAGTCCACTTGCTACATAAACTATATCAGCACCTTCTAATGAGCTTTTTATCTCTTCATAGCTCTCTAGTGCAGACTCTTTCCCAACTTCAGGTTGCATACCTGCACCAAGACCTTTAGTCTTTTTTTCTCCAAGCTGTAGTTTTGTAGAGGCTTTTGAGTGGTCAAGTGCTTGAGCATCAGTATTAGCAACTATTAAGTCGATACCATCTACTCCCTGTGCTATCATATGGTTAACCATATTTCCACCACCGCCACCAACGCCAATGACTTTTATTTTTGCTCCATAAACATTTTTCGCTTCTTCTATACTAAAACCACTCATCTTCTCTCCTGATTGTAATTTTTCATTAAAATAATTGTGTCATACGGTTCCACACTTTATTAAAAAAACCGTCTGCACTATCTTTTTCTTTTATTTCTATGCTTGCTAGTTTATCCCTAGCACTTTCTATTCCACTGTTTTCATTACTAAGTGCATCATTATCTTCACCATTAAGAACGTTTTGTACATTTTTACTTGGTGCTATTGATTCATCTTTATATCTTAATTTTTTATTTGAGTCTATCTCATAAGGTGTAAACTGTCCAGCTCCATAAAGAACAAGTCCAATAGCTGTTGAGTATCCAGGATCTCTTAGTGTTTCAAAAAGACCGTTCATCTCTTTTGGTTTAGCAACTCGTACAGGCATATTATCAAATATTGCTGATGCTAGTTCTCTTATACCTTCTAATTTAGTCATACCACCAGTAAGAACTATTCCAGCTCCGAGTTGGTCTTTATATCCACTATCTTCTAAAGATTTTGCTAGTATCATGAGGGTCTCTTCTACACGAACATAAATAACATTTGATACTATATCTAAAGATACTTCATGAGTAGAACCATCATCTCCTATTACAGGAAGTTCTATAAGATCATTAGAGTTACCATGTAAAGAACCATAGTTTATTTTGATATTTTCTGCAGCTCCTAGTGGAGTATGTAGTGCAGTTGATAGATCATTTGTGATGTTAAGTGAACCAACACCTAAAAAGTCATTAAATCTTACTGCACTGTTAGTATGAACTACAAGGTTACATGTAGCACCACCAACATCTATAACACCAACACCAAGCTCTTTTTCATCTTCATTTAAAACAGCAATGCTAGAAGCATAACCACCTAGAACTATATTGTCTATCTCTACACCTGCTGATTTAACAGCTTTTTCGAGATTGCTTAGGGAAGATTTTTGTGCTGTTATTATATGTGTTTGTACTTCTAATCTAGCACCATTCATTCCTAAAGGATCATCTATAAATTCTTGATCGTCAACTTTAAAGTTGTACGGAAGTATATGAAGTTTTTCATATTCATTTGGTATGTTTGCATTATGGTCTGCCATTTGCATAGCACGGTTAATTTCTCGGATACCTATGTCACGATTAGGAATATTTACAATACCACTGCTATCTATACTTTTGGTATATGCTCCAGAGATAGAGACAACTACTTTTTCATATTGAGTGCCTGCTACTCTTTTTGCATCATTTAAAGCATTTTTAATAGACTTTGAAGCTAGTTCAATGTTTGTTATAATTCCTTTTTTAAGACCCTGTGACTTTGCGATACCAGCACCAAGAATTTTTATGTCATCATCACTTTTTTCAGCGATGATGGCACATATTTTACTTGAACCAATGTCGATACCTAAAATCGTAGTACTCAATTAGTTTCCTTTGTAGTATTGTTCTATATCGTATCTTTTCTTTAAATTAACCACTAAGTTTTGACTTACTTCAGCTTGTTTCATCTGTGAAATGTTGTCATTAACTAACGTAGTATACTTTTCTACTTTACTGTTATCAAGCAAGTTTTGTTCCAAAATTTGGTATAAAACAGCCTTGTCACCGATTATTTTGTAGTTTCTCATTTTATTGTTATCAAAAACAAAGTTTATGAACTCTAAACTTTCTCCTTCTGTTAGTCCAGTTATTTTCTTTCCACCTTCTCTACTAACAAATCCAATGTCTTTACCTTTAAATAGACCTAGTCTAGCTTCTGCTTTTTTCTTTAATGCATCTACTTTTTTCTCAGCTTGGAGTTCTACAGATATTGCAGCTCTTGCATCAGCAAAAGGTTTTGGTAGAGGGTCATTTATACCTTTAAGTTGGACAATTATATAACCATTTTCTGTTTCTATTGGTTTGATAACCTCACCAACTTTAACATTTTTTAGTTTTTCTACGGGGAAAGTAGTATCGCTTACTTTTACATTTAATGTTCCTGTTGAATTCATTTGAGATTTTTTAAATAGTAAGTAAGTCTCTAATGCCTCTCTTTTTGAAAGCTTAAGACGATAGTCTTTTTCAACATCTACTCTAGCTTCAGAAAGACTTAATATCTTTCCTTCACTTGATTTATAGTTGTGCCTTTTTTCAGTATAGAAAGTTTTTAAATCTTCAGGGTCTAAATCTTGTGTTGAAAGTCCAACTTCAATAGTAGCTAAGTCATAACTTTTTTCACTTAAATATTTTGTTTTATGTTGGTCCCAATATTTTTTAATCTCATCTTCACTTACAGCAGCTTCATTATTGTCAAGGTAGATTACGTCTACTGCTAGTCTGTCTTTCATGAACATAGATGATACAAATAGCTCTTTTTCAGCGTCAGTTGGTTTTAGTTTTAAAATTCCCTGTACCTTTGAGAGTAAAATTTGTTTTTTTAGTCCATTTTCATAATCTTTTGCTTTGATTTGTGACTGCTTTATAACTCTGTAGTACGTATCTTTGTCAAATACTCCATCTTTTTGAAAAGCTGTATCTGTTGCAAGAGCATTTTTTACTTCAGCTTCAGTTGTACGTAAACCAATCTCATCAGCATAAGCTAATATAAGAGTTTCGTTTATAATACTTTCTAAAACCATCTTTTCTAGACCCATTTGGTCAGCTTTTTCTTGAGTAAGACCGCCACCTAACATGTTATTGTAAAAGTTGTAATAGTTAGCATAGGCTAATTGGTACTCTTGAACAGTTATTTTTCGTTTCTCAACTTTAGCAATTGATGAAGCACGATCTGAATTCATATCGTAAGCTCCCCAACCAACAAAACCCGCACCAACAAACGCAATTACGCTTATCCATATTGTAACAACCAAGTATTTTTTGTGACGTTGCATCCAAGTAATCATCTGAATCCTTTAAGCAGATTTTACTGCTCTTTATATTTTGGTATAATTCTATCAATATTGTTATTAAACGACCATAAAGTCGATGATTAGGAGACAAGAATGAGTAAAAAAAGTGAAGATTTAGTTAAAAAAGATTTAGAACATATCTGGCACCCTTGTACACAGATGAAAGATTATGAAAAATTACCTCTAATTCCTATTAAAAAAGGTCAAGGTGTATATTTATTTGATTATGATGATAATAAATATATTGATTCTATAAGTTCATGGTGGGTAAATATGTTTGGACATGCCAATGAATATATAAATAAAAAGCTAAAAGAGCAAGTTGATAATTTAGAACATGTAATACTAACATGCTTTACTCACGAACCTATAGTTGAGTTATCAAAGAGGTTGGTAGATATTACTCCAAAAGGCTTAGAGAGAGTTTTTTATTCAGATAACGGTTCAAGTGCAGTAGAAGTTGCTTTGAAAATGAGTTACCAATATCATAAAAACAGAGGAGAAACCAGACCATATTTTCTCTCATTGCAAAATGGTTATCATGGTGAAACTATAGGAGCCCTTTCAGTGAGTGATGTGGGACTTTATAAAGATACTTTTGAGAATATACTACTTAAAACACTCCAAGTACCAGTGCCAAAAGACCAAAGTGAAGATTCTGCAAAAGAAGCGGCACTTAAACTTGAAGAGGTTTTAAAAAAGCATTCTCATGAAATATCTGGTTTTATATTAGAACCTTTAATCCAGTGTGCAGGAAGTATGCATATGTACTCACCTCTTTACCTTAAACTTGCTCGTGAACTTTGTAATAAATATAATATTCACTTAATAGCTGATGAAATAGCTTCAGGTTTTGGAAGAACAGGAACTATGTTTGGATGTGAACAAGCTAACATTACTCCAGACTTTATGACACTGAGCAAAGGTCTTACTGGTGGTTATCTTCCACTCTCTTGCGTACTAACAACTAACGCTATTTACGATGCTTTTTATTGTGATTACAATGAATACAAGGCTTTTTTACACTCACATAGTTTTACAGGTAATCCACTTTGTTGTAGTGTTGCAAATGCAACTTTAGATATTTTTGAAAAAGATAATGTGGTAAATGAAAATAAAAAATTAAGTGCTTATATAAATAAAAAACTTGATAGATTTAAAGAGTTAGATAATGTTGAAAATATAAGACAACAAGGTATGGTTGCTGCACTAGATATAAAAGGCTATAAGCCAGAAGATAGGATAGGTTTAAAAGTATTTGATTATGCACTTGAAAACGGAGTGTTTTTAAGACCATTAGGTCATGTAGTTTATTTTATGCCTCCATATGTAATCACATTTGAAGAGATTGATAAAATGATGGATGTTGCATATGAAGCTATAAAATCTTTAGAGATAAAATAGTACATTTAATAAAGATTATACAC
>CBDLTN010000131.1:0-7334 GCA_965306065.1 uncultured Sulfurospirillum sp.
AACAATTAGGTTTTGTTCATTTATATATAACTGTTTTTTTACATAGCTTTGTCCGTAGTTACCAAAAGTAAAAACAAATGTATCAGTATCTTGTTGCTCCACCATAGCTTTTAATTCTACTGCTAGTGAATCTTTATATGCTTCTTCAGACATAGGTTTAACAATACCCGTTGATCCCAAAATAGAAATACCACCTTCAATACCTAATTTATAATTTAAAGTTTTTTTTGCTGTCTCTTTGCCATTTGGCACAAAAATCTCAACAATAACTCCCTCTTTTGTTACATCAAAAATTTCTAATACACTTTGTGTAATCATCTCTCTTGGTACAGGATTTATTGCATCTTCACCTACATCTATAGGTAGTCCTTTTTTTGTTGCAACTCCTACACCAACTCCACCCTTTATTACAATTCCAGGTTCTTTTTGTCTTGAAACTTTTGCTCCAATTTCCAATCCACTTGTCACATCAGCATCATCTCCACCATCTTTAAAAACTGAAGCAATTGCATAATTGTTTTTCAAAGAAGAAGTATGTACATGTATCTCTAATTTTTCACCCGAGGGTGTATCTATAAAAACACTGTTTTGTAATTTTTTACGTGCTAACAACATGCATGCAGCCTTAGTAGCTGCTGCTGCTGAAGAACCCGTAGTGAATCCATATCTAAGTTTTTTACCTTGATACAGCACATACTTTTTCATTTTTTAGATGCCTTCTCTTTGAAAAATTTGATAAAGAAGTCCATGTAAAATAGCAACTGCAACTGTACTTCCACCTTTTCGTCCTTTAACACGAATGTATGGAGTATTATGTTTTATTACTTCTTCTTTAGATTCAGCTGCTCCTACGAAACCAACAGGAACAGCTACTATCAATGCAGGTACTTCACACTTGCCCTCTTCAATCATCTCTAAAAGAGTGTAAAGTGCAGTTGGAGCATTTCCAATTAAAAATACTTTTGTTTGAGGGTCTTTTGCAGCATACTCCATACCAACAATAGAACGAGTAACTCCTCTTTGTTTTGCTTCTTTACTCACTTTTTCATCATTTACCAGACAATATGGTTTACAATTAAATGAACCTAGAGCATTTTTACTAAGCCCATTAACAATCATATTGGTGTCACAATAAATCTTACAACCTTCTTTTAAAGCAGAAAAAGCACTTTGCACAGCATCCTCAGAAAAATCTAATAAATCCGCATATTCAAAATCAGCAGTGGTATGTATTACTCTCTTAATCACTGGTTGCAGTGTTGTATCGCAAAGTTCAATGGCATCACCCATCTCTTCTGTTATAATCTCAAAACTTTTTTTCTCTATACTCATAGGTCGTTTTTCATATGACATTTCTATCCCTTTATTTTATAAAATACTTTGGATATACAATTTCACCTAAACGTTGCATTCCCTCAACAAGACGTTTGGTTGGTCTTGAAACAATGTCTTCTGGTATTATGTATACTTGTTTGTTTTGTATAGCTTTTATTGCACTAAATCCTGGTGTTTTATAAATATCTTCCACACTGATACGGTTCATAACACCTTTTTGTGCAACAAAGATATCTATTTCATCTGCTTTTGAAAGAATTTTTTCTAATTTATAAGGAGCAACAGTTGAACCTTTTCTCAATGGCTTTGCATCACTTGCTATATTTATTGCTCCAATTGTGTTAATAATTGTATAAGGCATAGTTCCAGGTGCTGATGTTAAAAAGTTTTTATGCCGAGTTTCAAAAAAGATCTTTTCTCTATTTTGTTTAGGTATTCTTTTTGAAATGTTTGTTATCTTTTCTACACCTTGGTTAAAAGTATTGATATATTCCTTTGAAGCATCTTCTCTTCCTATAAGCTTTCCTATCTTTGACCAATACTCGGGCAACTCTTTATATGTAGAAGGTTGAAGTGAAACAACTTGAATACCGGTTTCACGTAATATCCTAACTAAACCTTTAAACTTCTTTTCAATCATAGGACGTATTAAAATTAAATCAGGCTTTGCTGCTATAAATTTTTCTGTATTGTCATGATAGGTAAAAATCTTAATCCCTTCATAACGTTTAAAAAGACTCTCATCATGGGACACACCAATTAAAAGATTTTTTCCACCTAAATCACTAATGAGCTCAGCATGTGCTGGATATAAAGAGATAATTCTCTTATAAGGTTTTTCAAAAGTGATTATTTCACCTTTTTGATCTGTTATTTGCATAGCAAATACACTTAACTGAAAACTCAGCAACATTGTCATCATAATCCAAATTCGTTTCATTTTTCTATCCTTAAGCTGGAATAATATAGTTTTTTCCGTTTTGTGAAACACAAATACTTTCAATACCAAATAACTTTTTTATGTTTTCTGTTGTTAACACATTTTGTGTTTTACCTTTATCTAAAATATTCCCATCTTTTAATAGAATAATTTCATCACAATAACGAGCAGCAAGATTCATATCATGAAAGACAGAAATAACAGTTTTCTTGTTATCTTTTATAGATTTTTTTACTTCGTTTAATGCAAAATGTGCATAATAAGGATCCATATTTGAAGTGGCTTCATCTAGAAATATCACTGGAGTAGACTGAATAATTGCTTTTGCAAAAGCAATGCGTTGTTTTTCTCCACCACTAAGGCTTGTTATATCTTTTTTATCTAGAGCATATAAATTAAAACTTTTTTTAGCTGCTTCAATAATGTCGTAATCATAAGAACTAAGTCCACGTAGACGCTTTTTAAAAGGGTATCTTCCCATTTCTAATATTTCTTGTACTTTATATGGAAATGTTATATTAAAATTTTGAGGAACCAATGCAATAATTTGAGCCAAATTATTACGTTTTATAGACTCTAAGGAGATTCCATCGATTAGTACATCACCACTACTTTTATCGATTAATCCTAACAAAAGATCTAAAAGTGTAGTTTTTCCACTTCCATTAGGTCCAAGAACTCCATAAAATTTCCCTTCATCAAGACAAAGATTGATATCTTTTAAAATTGGTTTTTTATTGATGTAATACGAAAGTTTTTTAGCTTCTATTCTAGTTTTCATTTGCGTTCACCCTTCATCTTATTTCGAAAAACAATTGCAAAAAATGGTGCACCAAATAAGGCTGTTAAAATACCAATTGGAACTTCATGAGGAAGTAAGGTTCTAGAAACATTATCTGCCATAGATAATAATATCCCTCCCCAAAGAGAACAAACTATAATTAGTTTTTTATTATCTGTTCCAACTAAAAATCTCATCAAATGAGGAATAATCAAACCAACAAAGCCGATAATTCCACATATAGAAACACTTACTGATGACATAAGAGAAGCTACTACTAAAAGTAAAACACGTGTTTTATGTGTATCTACTCCCATTGATGTTGCATTCTTTTCACCTAACGAGAGGATATTAATCTCTTCAGAATAAAAGAGAATTATTATTCCTCCGATAAGAGTTACAACTAACAAAGCCATTACCTCTGTCCAAGTTTTTGCTTGAAAACTTCCTAATAACCAAAAAAAGATTGATGCTATTTCATCTCCAGCTAGATACTTAGAAAAACTAAGTCCTGCTGAAAAAAATGCTCCTATAATTACGCCTGAGAGAATCAAAGAGACAGGGATAATTCTACCTTGAAAAGTTGCTAACCTTAAAACTATTCCCAAACTAAGAAGAGCAAAGAAAAAAGCACTCCCTTGAATTAAAATACCACTAAAACCTAATAAAATTGCTAATGCAGCACCAAAAGAAGCCCCTGAGGAGATGCCTAACGTGTAGGGATCTGCTAAAGGATTTAACAATACACCTTGAAACACAAGTCCACTTAGACTAAGTGCAATTCCCGTCAATATGGCAGTCAAAATACGTGGTAAACGAATATCATGTATTACATACCAATCTGTATCTTTTACAGTTTCATCACCTGTTATGATGCTAAGTACATCAAAGAATGGGATATCTATGTATCCCATTCCAGCAAAGACAATACTAAAGACAATTGTCAATACTAAGCCAGTAAGACTCCAAAAGAAAAATTTGGAATCTTTCATAGCTTCTTTTGGTCTAAGAATCAAGAGCATACCCTGCTTTTTTTCTTTTCATATCAACTTCTTTTTTATCGATTGCATGTTGAATATGCTCTATAAAAAGCTTTTGTATTTCTTTATTTTCACCTAACCCATGTATATATGTGTTAACTTGTAAACCTTCTTTTTTTAACATCGTTTTCCAAGAATCATCTTCATCACTTGCTATGTCATTATGTGCATGATCTCCTGCTACAAACATTAAAGGCATTAAGGTTACTTTTTTAATGTTGTTGTTTTTTAATTTTGCTACAACATTATCATAAGTAGGATATCCTTCAACTGTACCAATATATACATTTTTAAATCCATCTGCTTCTAACATATAATCCATCATCGCATATGTTGATGTAATAGGATGATGAGTACCATGACCGATTAATACAACTGCTTCATCACTTTTTAATGTTTCTATTTGACTTTTTAAAGCTTTAATTGTGTTTTTATAGTCTTCAACATGTGTTAGTAGTGGATCTCCAAGTTTAATAACATGAAAATCATCTTTCATGTCTTCTACTTCATCTTTTAAGTATTCAGCTTCTACACCATTAATAATATGAGTAGATTGAACTATAACTGTTCCATAACCATCTTTTTTCAATTTACTTAATGCTTCTTCAGGTGTATCTATACGAATACCTTCATTTTTAAAAATTGTTCTTATTACTTGTCTTGAAGTAAATGCTAACTTAACATCATAACCTTGATATGTATCGGCTATTTTTTGTTTTAACGCATCTATTGTGATTGCTCTATTATCTTTAAAAGTTGTTCCAAAATTTACGAATAAAATTGCTTTTTTATCTTTATCTTGTAAGAGTTTAAATCCACTTAAACCAAATACTATCATTACTGCACTTAGTATTAAAATTATTTTTTTCATTTTTATTTTTCCTTAGTTATTATTGTATTAGCTATAGAAAAAGTGTCTTGTAAAGTTCAATACGCTTTTTGTTTCCTAGCAACAGCTGTACTTAACAAATATGCAGGTTTCCTGGCTTAGATTCATCCTACTAACCGCCTTCCCAGAATAATTTCCAGTGACATTTTGGCTTTCGTCCTCTTCACAGTGGCTGGACCGCCCGGGAATTAAACCCGACTTCCCTCAAATTGAAATTTGAATATTTCAAATCATATTTGCATCAATTATTTGACATTAAAATAGATATAATTTCTACAAACCTCCTAGTGTAAATATTAATGTTTGTACTTTAACAAACTAAGCATGTCAAAAATATGTCATTTAATATAATGTTAGAAAGGGGATACAATATATAGAAGTTATAGGTAAAATATTTTAATTATTATTTATATATTGATATTATTTAGTGGGTTTATATCTACTTCTAGTAGGTTGTATTACTTATAATATCAACTATACTAGAAGCATTTAATAAGATTAATGTCTATAACTTTATTTTAAATCATAGTGAAAGCTAAAGTCAAACCTACAATAGCAGTAATAACAGCTAGTAACCAAAACAATTTACTTCTAGGATTTTTAAAAATTTCAAACAAAAACCAAAATAAGGCAACTCCTCCAACACTCTTAATTAACAAGGCAATACTAAAATCAACAAGTGTCCATATTACACATCCTGAAATAAAAACAAAAACAAAACATATTTTCATCATTTTTAATGCTTTTTCTTTCTCTTCTTCTTTTGCATAAAATGTTGCCCAAATAAATAATACTATCAGCACTGTTGCAAAAAGAAAATGCATAGGAGAGTTATTCATAATTGATAAACCAAAAATATCAATTTGTAATGCGTTCATTTTTATCCTTTTGAATTGACTAAAGTATCTCTAAGTTTTTTACCTATTGATTGTGCTTCTTGTATATTTTCTGGTTGAGTTTCAAAAGTATGAATACCAACAGAAGCTTTTGTTGCTTCAGCTCCATAAAGCATTTTTATTCCTGTCATCTCACAGGTATCTCCCTCTTTACATTTCATACATGGAACATTTCCTTCAGTAATTACTGATCCAAGAAAATTCATTCCTTCTTCCATCATATAAAATTGAATTGCATTAACACCCATCTGAGCTGCTGGTGGTAGCATCTCATTTGGTTTTGTGACACATGATGAGATTACAGCAACACCTGGTTTACCTCTCATATATCCTTTTACATGACGTAAAGGATAAAGTCTTTCAATGAAAGCCTTAGTTCTTGAATCTAAAGTAGAGTATGGCGTATATCCACCTATTACAATTGCATCTGCCTCTTTAATCTTTTGACACAATAGATTTCCATCATCTTTGATAACACATTCATTTGTATTAATACAGCCTAAACATGCATCACATGGTGCTATGTTATAGTCTTTTAACTTTATGAACTCATTTTCTAGACCTGAGGCATCCAATATAGCTTTAACTGTTCTATCTGTATTACTGTTGTTTATCGGTGAACCCGATACGCCTATAATTTTCATAATTATCCTTTTTAATTTTATTTTTTATTAGAAGATTTACTCATATACTCCATATATGTAAATCCTTTTTCATGTACCAATTTAGTTATAGAAGCATGTGGTATAGCAAACTTCCAATATGCACTATCTCCTCCTGTTAAAAAATAGGACAAAATTGCACGAATAACTCCTCCATGAGTTGAAAGCAAAATACTTTTGCCTTCATATTTTTCTATTACTTCATTAAATATTTCTATGCACCTGTCAAAAAGCATTTTAATACTCTCACCAGCAGGAATAACATAGTCATGTTCACAGCTAAAAAACTTTTTTGATTCTTCTGGAAATTCTTCACATAAATCTGTATAAACAAAGCCTTCAAAGATTCCAAAATTCAGTTCTCTAAGCCTTTTATCTTTTAAAATATTTTTATTTTTATTAAAAATACATGATGACTCATAACAGCGATTCAAATCACTGGATATAAAAACATCTATATTTTGATTAAATGTATTTGATAAAGAGAGGATACTCTGTTTTCCTTCTTTAGTCATAGGTGCATCTAAGTGTCCAAAATAAACTTTTTCCCTATTTAGCTTAGTTTCACCATGACGTAAAAGGTAAATTTCTGTTTTCATTTTAAAAGAACACCAGTAAATAAAACTACCAAAGATGTTAATTCTAAAACTGCACCTAGGGTATCACCTGTAATACCATCTATTCTTTTTTGTATATAATATAAACTCACCAAACCAAACATTAAGGCACTTGCAACCAAGTAAAGTGAATCCCAACCTATAAAGATAAAACTAATAACCAAAGTACTTGTT
>CBDLTN010000132.1:0-7300 GCA_965306065.1 uncultured Sulfurospirillum sp.
TTCTTACACCAGCTTCATGTTTTTTAAGTACTTCATTAGTTGCGTGAAGTGCAAGTTTGTTTCCAATAAGAAAGTTTTTTCCATAACCATCTTTAACTTCTTTAACTTCACCAGCTTTTCCTAGCCCTTTAACATCTTTTAGCAATAAAACTTTCATTCTTGTTCTCCGTAAAATTTCTTATTTTTTCCACCTATTATAAATCTAAGTGCATTTAGTTTTATAAAACCTTCGGCATCTTTTTGATTATAAACCTCGTCTTCTTCAAATGTACAAAACTCTTCACTAAATAGGTTGTTTTTTTCACTATGGCGACCTACGACAATTACATTACCTTTGTATAGTTTTAGTTTTACTGTTCCGTTTACTGTCTCTTGTGATTTGTCAATCATTGCTTGCATCATTTCACGCTCTGGTGCAAACCAAAAACCGTTGTAGATAGTTTTTGCATATCTTGGCATAATCTCATCTTTAAGATGTGCAGCTTCGCGGTCAAGTGTTATACTCTCTATTGCTCTATGAGCTTTTAGCATAATTGTTCCACCTGGTGTTTCATAACAACCACGACTTTTCATACCAACAAATCTATTTTCAACGATATCTATTCGTCCAATACCATGCTTGTTTCCAAGTTCATTTAAGGTTTCAAGCATTTTTGCAGGACTTAGTTGTACACCGTTTAGAGCGACTGGGTCACCATTTTTGTACTCTAGTTCTATTCTTTCTGGCTCATCTGGAGCATCTTCAGGACTTACAGACCATCTCCACATGTCGTCTTCTGCTTCTTGATTTGGATCTTCTAGGACTAAACCTTCATATGAGATATGCAGTAAATTTGCGTCCATAGAGTAAGGAGATTTTCCTTTTTTCTTTTCTATTTGAATACCATGTTCTTTTGCATATGCTAAGAGTTTTTCTCTTGAATTAAGATCCCATTCTCTCCAAGGAGCGATAATAGTTAAGTCTGAGTTTATTCCTAGATATCCTAGTTCAAATCTTACTTGGTCATTTCCTTTGCCCGTAGCTCCATGACTAACGGCATCTGCTCCAGTTAGTGCTGCAATTTCAGCTTGACGTTTAGCAATAAGTGGACGAGCAATTGAAGTTCCAAGAAGATATTCACCCTCATAAATGGCATTGGCTCTAAACATAGGGAATACATAATCTCTAACAAACTCTTCTTTTAAATCTTCAATAAAAATATTTTCTGGTTTTATACCAAGCTCTATTGCTTTTTTTCTAGCTGGTTCTAACTCTTCACCTTGCCCAACATCAGCAGTAAAAGTAACAACTTCACAGTTAAACTCATCTTGTAACCATTTTAAAATAATACTAGTATCTAAGCCACCTGAATAAGCTAAAACAACTTTTTTTACATCTTTACGCATAGTTTTTCCTATAATTTTAATAATATTGGATGATTTTACCGAAAGTAACTAAAATATTTGCTTATTTATCTGAAAAAAGTTTTTACCGCAAAAAGTGTTCCACAAAAAGTAAATTTAAATTTAATTTTGTTAGAATGCCCAAAAGGAAATATTTTGAGAATCGATAAATTTTTAAATTCAGTTAATATTACTAAACGAAGAGCAGTATCTGAAGATATGTGTAGAAATGGTGTAGTAGAGATAAACGGCAAAGTTGTAAAAGCAGCAAAAGATGTAAAAGTAGGGGATAAAATCAGCATAAATTATTTGCAAAAATCGGTAAGTTACGAAGTTTTACAAATTCCTACAACAAAAACCATCCCAAAATCAAAACAGAGTGAGTATGTAAATGAACTATAATGAATCAAAAAAAGTGTTTGAAGATCTTTTTGAACACAATATGACCGATGTTCAAATGAGAGATTTTTTGATTTCTTTAAAACTAGATGAAAGTACTTCAGTTGAGTCAATTGCAGCAGCAGCTAGTGTAATGAGATCTCACGCAGTACCTTTACATGTAGATGAAGAACTAAGAGTAAAATTACTTGATATAGTTGGTACTGGTGGTGATAAAATAGGAAGTTTTAATATCTCTTCAACAGTTGCACTTCTTTGTGCATCAGCTGGTTGTTTTGTTGCAAAACACGGAAGCAGGTCAGTTACTAGTAAATCAGGTAGTGCTGATATGTTTGAAAAACTTGGTGTTAGGCTTGATTTAAGTGTTCAAAACAGTGCAAAACTACTTGAAGAGACTGGTTTTACATTTATGTTTGCTCAAAATCATCACCCTGCTATGAAGTTTATTATGCCAATTAGAAAATCAATACCAGAAAAGACTATTTTTAATATACTTGGTCCACTAACAAATCCTGCATCAGTTCAAAAAAGTATGCTTGGTGTTTTTGATAAAGTTTTTGTTCCAAAAATTGCAGAAGCTTTACGTATAAATAATACTAAATCAGCTTTGGTTGTAAGCTCTCACGAACATATGGATGAAATTAGCATAAGTGATATAACCTATGGAGCAAGGCTTTTGGACAACAGTGTAACGCAGTTTGAAATAGATCCTTTAAATTATAAAATTAAAAGAGCACCTCTTGAAGCAATAGTTGGAGGTAGTGCAGATTTTAATGCTAGTTTAGTTCATGATATATTTACAAATAGAGCAACTGATGCTCAAAGAGATATAGTATTGATAAATAGTGCGGCTTCTTTGATAGTTGATGGCAAAGCAAGAGACTTTCAAGATGGCTTAGAAATTGCACGTGAGACTATTAAAAGTAAAAAGGCAATTGAAAAACTAAAACAAATAATAGAGGTTTCAAACACTTTATGAAAATCTATAGTTTAGATCAGTTAGATAATTTTGTTAAAGAAGTAACAAATGAGATTGGGAGCAATGGAATTATTCTTTTAAAAGGTGATTTGGCTTCTGGAAAGACTACATTTGTTAAAAAATTTGTAGAAAATTTGGGTTTACATGTAGATGTGTCTTCTCCAACATTTTCTATCATGAATGAGTATGAAAATAGAGTATGTCATTATGATATTTATCAAAATGGAATAGAAGGTTTTTTACAAAGTGGATTACTAGAAAAACTAGAAGAGCCAAAGTATCACTTAATAGAGTGGGCTGATGAAAAACTTGAAGATATTTTAGTAAAAACAGGGTTTAAATATATGAAAATAGAGATAGAAACAATAGAAGATAAAAGAGGATATAAATGCATACGCTCAAAGTAGAAAAACTAGTAAAAACAATAAAGAAAACGACTATAATTACAGATATATCTTTACATGTAAAAAGTGGAGAAATAGTTGGATTACTTGGTCCAAATGGAGCTGGAAAAACAACAACATTTTATATGATATGTGGACTTATATCACCAACAAAAGGTGATGTGTATCTTGATAATTTAAAATTAACAAGTATGCCACTACATAAACGTTCAAAGCTTGGAATAGGATACTTACCACAAGAATCAAGTATATTCAAAGAGCTTAGTGTTGAAGAAAATTTAATGCTTGCCACTGAGATTATTTATAATAAACAAGAAGATAGAGAAAAAAGGGTAGAAGAGCTTTTGGATATGCTTAATATTGAACCAATCCGTCATAGAAAAGGACTTAGTTTGAGTGGTGGTGAAAGACGTAGATGTGAGATAGCTCGTTCACTTGCAATTCAACCAAAGTTTTTACTTTTAGATGAACCTTTT
Organism: uncultured Sulfurospirillum sp.; assembly: GCA_965306065.1. Classification (GTDB taxonomy): domain Bacteria; phylum Campylobacterota; class Campylobacteria; order Campylobacterales; family Sulfurospirillaceae; genus Sulfurospirillum_A. Next base: position 3,642 of record CBDLTN010000132.1, read on the forward strand.
GCAGGTGTTGATCCCATAGCTGTGGCTGATATACAAGGTATTGTTAGAGATTTAGTTAAGATTAATATTGGTGTTTTAATAACAGATCACAATGTAAGAGAGACTTTAGACATCTGTGATAGAGCATATGTAATAAAAGATGGCTCACTCCTTGCAAGTGGAACAAGTGATGAAGTGGCACAAGATAAATTAGTAAGAAAATTTTATCTTGGAGAGGAATTCAAGCTTTAATATGAAATTAAGAGTAAGTCAAAATCAAAAACAAAAATTATCATCAACCCTTCGTGGTTGGCTACCTATACTACAATCTGATTTAGACTCTCTTCCTGAAGCAATAGAACCCTTTGTTCAAGCAAATCCTTTTATACAAGTTCGAGCAGGTAATGAAAAACCAGATAAGAAGTTTTTAAAAAAAAGTTTTTTTAATGAGCTTAGTAAAAATAGTGTTTCAGAAACTATTGAAGCATTAACAATAAATAAAAAATCGTTATTTGAAACACTAGATGAACAGATAAATCCTCCTCTTTTTCCAACTAAGATATCACAAGATATTGCTTATGAAATTATTGAAAATATAAACCATGAAGGTTATTTTGAAAAAGATAGACTCTGTGAAATAGCAAAAAAAACTGGAGTTGATGAAAAAAAAGTAGAAAAAATAAGGCAAAGATTCTCCTATCTTGAACCATTAGGTATAGGTGCAGTAGATTTTAAAGAAGCATTTTTGTTTCAACTTGAAGATGTTGAAATAGAAGAGGGGCTACATCGATTTATAAAGAAGTTGATAAGTGACTTTGAATTTATAGAAAACTATAGTAAAGATAAACAATTTGGTGATGCCTTAAAAGTAATAAAAAAGTTTAGAAATCCTCCTGCTATTGATTTTTTGGAAGATGAAGTACAAGTAATACCTGATATTTTTGTATATGATAGCAAAGGGGTTATTGAAGTATCACTAAACGATGCGTATTATCCTGAGATTATTATAGAAACAGAAGGGTTAGATGAGGGACATGCTTTTGTTGCTAGCAAGATAAAAGATGCAAAAGACTTAGTAGATGCACTAGAGATGAGAAAAGCTACTTTGTATAAAATTGGTCTAATGATAGTAGAGTATCAATATGATTTCTTTTTTGGCAAAGCTATAAAACCTATGAAATTAAAAGATATAGCAGATGATCTAGAGAGAAATCCATCTACGATTTCTAGAGCAATCTCAGGTAAATATTTATCTTGCAGTCGAGGAATAATACCCTTAAAACAGTTTTTTGCAACAGCAGTTGAAGAGAATATATCAAATAGTGCAATAAAAGAGTATATGTGTGAATTAGTAAAGTATGAAGACCATAAAAAACCATTAAGTGATGTAAAGATTTTAGCTTCAATTGAAGAAAAATTTGGAGTAAAGATGGTAAGGAGAACTATAACTAAGTATAGAAAAGAGTTTAATATAGCAGGTTCTAGTGAGCGTAAAAAACTTTACGCCTTGAAATGTTCATATTAAATAAAATTACTAGTAGGAGTATATTATGACTACTTGTGCAAATGAACTTATTAATGATCTTATACATTCAAAAGCTCTTTATTCTGATAATATTATTGAAGCTTTTAGAAATGTAGATAGGGCAGATTTTGTTTTAAATAAAAATGATTCTACTATTTATGGAGATTTTCCTCTTTCAATTGGGTATCAACAAACTATATCTCAACCAACAACAGTCGCAATGATGTTAGAAATGCTTGAACCAAGAATGGGGGATAAAATTTTAGATATAGGCAGTGGATCTGGTTGGACAACCGCACTTTTAGCCTATATGGTTGGTACTAAAGGCTCCGTTTTGGGATTAGAAAGAGTAAATGAGCTTGTAAAATTTGGAAGTAATAATCTTAAAAAATATGAAATTAAAAATGCTAAAATAATTAAATCATCAAATAAACTAGGTATTCCTACAGAAAAGTTTGATCGTATTTTAGTATCTGCATCTGCTGATGAATTTCCTAATGATTTATTAAAACAATTAAAAATAGGTGGAAAACTTGTTGTACCAGTAAGAAACTCAATATATGAGGTGGAAAAAATAAGTAATGAAAACTTCAATTTGTTTGAACATAAAGGTTTTTCATTTGTTCCACTAATAACAATATAAAGTATTGTTTTTTTAACTTTATTTCGTAAATGAAATTTAAGAAAATTAGGAGTAATATTTTAGTATATCTTAATAAAGGAGGATATGATGTTTCTTACTAAATATGATCCATTTAAGGATTTAAGTGATTTTGAAAAAAGGATTTCTAGTACTTTCCCATCTTTGCATGAAGAAAGTAGTTTAGTAGGTTTTACACCTGTTGTAAATACAAGAGAAGGTGAGTTTGCATATCATATTGAAGCTGATTTACCAGGTGTAAAAAAAGAGGATATAACGGTTGATGTAAAAGACAACATGTTAACAATATCTGGGGAAAGGAATCATAAAAAAGAAGTGAAAAAGGATGACTACTACAAGTTAGAAAGTAGTTATGGAAAGTTTAATAGAAGTTTTACACTTCCAAAGAGTGTAGATGCTGAAAATATACAGGCTTCATGTGAAGATGGTGTTCTTGAAGTTGTTATTCCAAAATTAGACAAACAAGAAAATAAAAAAAGGATAAAAGTAAAATAAATCTAAAAATATTTTATATTTTAGGCAGTTTTTTCGTGTTCAAAATGAATTTTAATCATCTCATATGCGTGTTGAATATTTTGAAATTTGTCTCTATAGTGTGAAGTCAGAGATGCATTTTTATATGAAATTGAATCAGGGTGATATTGTTTTACAAGTTTTAGATAGTTTTTTCTAATTGTCTCAAAACTATCATCAGCTTTACAATCTAGAATTTCATAAAATTCCTCAAGTAAAGAAAAAAGAGCATTAAATTTTCTTTTTCTTTCTATCTTTTTCATAAGAGTATTTTTGTATGTTAAAAATTCGTTAATATCATATGTAAAGTCTACATAGCAGCCAATAAGTTCTTTTTGATTTAAAAGTTTTTCTAATAAATTTGCTGTATTTTCGGATTGTGGATACATAGTTACAGTATGGTTTCTTAGTTTATATTTTATAAGGTGATTTTTGAAGTAGTTTCTAAGATAAGAAACCAGTATTGAATTTTTTGAACCTAAATCAAAAATTACTGCATAATTGTCTTCTATTTTGACAGTTATTTTTAGTTGTTGTTGAAGTTGATTTGATTTTAGGTGAGTTATTTTTATGGTTTTATCTAAAGATTTTGTTAATTGAGATGATATATTTTTATCAAAAAATTCATTTTTTCTTTTATAAATTTTATCTATAAGTTTTAAAAAGTATCTTCTTTGAACATTTTCACTTTCTTGTTTAAAAACTATAGTTTTATCTTTTCTGCCAATTCTTTTAGTGAAGTTTTTCTCTATTGTATTTTGTAAATGATAAAAAGTATTAGCATCATCTTCTATAGTAACAGCCAGCATCTCGTGTGAAAATGATATCTGCATAAAAATCTCCTAAAATAGATATACTAAGTATAAGCAAAAATAGTTCCATATTTTATTGTTTATAGTTAATTATATATCAAAAGAAAATTATTGAATTTCTGGGACAGTCCATATAGTAGATTCTTCAAAAGAAGGGTCACCTTGGAGT
>CBDLTN010000133.1:0-7073 GCA_965306065.1 uncultured Sulfurospirillum sp.
GTTTTTTATGTTGTTAAGACATATTACAAATTCATCTCCACTTACCCTGAAAACATGATCGTGTTCTCTTATTGTTGATTTAATTAAGTTTGCAACCTGTTTGAGTAAATAGTCACCTGTAATATGTCCATATGTATCATTTATATATTTAAAATCATCTATATCAATAAATAAAATGGCAGATTTTTCTTTATTTTGAAAAGAACATGTTTTTTGAAGAGTTTTATTTAATAGCAATCTATTTGCTAATCCTGTTAATTCATCATAATTAACAAGTTCATATAAGCTTTTCTTTTTCTCTTCTTTCTTGTTCATATCCAAATACATAGCAAAGTAGTTTTCTAAATTATTATTTTTGCCTCTTACTTCATTGATAATTACCCAATAAGGTTTTATTAACCCATCTTTATTTTTATTCCAAATTTCACCTTGCCAATGTCCTTCATCTTTTAATGTAGTTTTTATATCCATATAAAGATTTTTACAAGAAACATCAGATTTTAGTATAGATGGTTTTTTATCAAATAGTTCTTCTTTTTTAAACCCAAAAGTTTTTTCAAAATGTTTATTTGAATATACTATTTTGTTATTATTATCAGTAACTAACAAGCTACCATTTGTATTGTTAACTATGTTATAAATTATATTTTTATCAATCATTATAACCTTAAATTGTTTGTTTGACATTATTTTATATTATTGGTTAAAAAAAATACATCAAAATATGGCAAGCTGTTAATTAGTACAAAAGTTTGATACAATAAAAAAAACAAAACAGGAGTTGTTATGCAAAAAGTAGTACTTGTAACTGGTGCAACATCGGGATTTGGAAAAGAAACTGTAAAAATGTTTGCAAATGATGGTTGTAAAGTTATAGCTATAGGAAGGCGAGAGGAAAGATTAAATGAGCTAAAAGAAGAATTGAATGAATGTGATGTTTATACAATAACACTTGATGTAAGAAATAAAGAAGAAGTTTTTGATGCAATTGCTAATCTTCCTAAAGCATATAAAAATATAGATATACTTGTAAACAATGCAGGTCTTGCATTAGGATTAGAAAAAGCACCAGATGCTATTTTAGAAGATTGGGAAATAATGATAGATACAAATATAAAAGGTCTTTTATATATAACTAAAGCAGTAATGCCAATTATGGTGAAACGAAAGAGCGGATATATATTTAATCTTGGATCAATTGCAGGTAATTGGCCTTATGAAGGAGCAAATGTTTATGGAAGTACAAAAGCATTTGTTCAACAGTTTTCACTTAATCTTCGTAATGACCTTAAAGGGACAAATGTTAGAGTAAGTAATATAGAACCTGGTTTTTCCAAAACAGAATTTTCAAATATAAGATTTAAAGGTGACGATAAAAAAGCAGATGCGATTTATGATGGATTACAACCTCTAATTGGTGAGGACATTGCAAATCTAATATTTACACTTTCAAAATTGCCTGTACATGTAAATGTAAATACTCTAGAAGTTATGCCTACAGCTCAAACTTGGGCAGGCTTTGCTTTAGAAAAAGATTGTTAACAATCTGTTTAATAAATATTATTATAATTTCGAAAATAAAGGTGGTTAAATGACGAAAGATAATGAACCAAATTTTAGTTGGACACTTCTGTTCTTTGCTTGGATAGTTGCAACAGTAGCGACGTTGGGAAGTCTGTTTTTTAGTGAAGTTATGCAGTTTCCGCCATGTACATTATGTTGGTACCAAAGAATTGCAATGTATCCTTTAGTAATTATACTTTTAGCAGGAATGATACCATATGATAAGAGTGTTTTTAGATATGCAGTTCCATTTGTAGGTATTGGTTGGTTATTTGGTTTATACCATAATTTGTTACACTATGGGGTTATACCAGAGAGTGCAAGTCCTTGTTCACAAGGTGTTCCATGTTCAGCTAAGTATATAGAAATATTTGGTTTTATTACTATTCCAATGCTCTCTTTCATGGCATTTTCTATGATAGCAGTTTTACTTTATATAATTAAAAAAAGAGGTTAATATGAAAAAACAAAAGTTAGTGATTTTTACAGCAATAGGTTTAATAGCATTCTTTATGATTGCAGGTGTTCTTTATAAGAATTATCAAATGGATGAATTTGCATCTATGTCAAAAAGCAAATCAGAATTATTTGAGCGACCATATTCTTGGAGTGTAGGAAATAAAGATGCAAAAGTTCATTTAGTTGAGTTTTTTGATCCAGCTTGTGAAACTTGTGCTCAATTTCATCCACTTGTAAAAGACATAATGAAAAAAAACGAAGGAAATATAAGATTAACTCTTAGATATGCACCTTTTCACCAAGGATCAGACCAAGTTGTAAAGATGCTTGAAGCTGCGAGACAACAGGGTAAATTTACTGAAGCTTTAGAGATGTTGTTTGCAACACAACAACAGTGGACAAGAAATCATCAAGCAAATCCACAAATCGCTTGGCAGTTTATGGGTAGATTAGGGCTTGATATAGATAAATTTATAGAAGCTATGAAAAGCCCAGAGATGGATAAAATAATTGAGCAAGATTTAGCAGATGCAAAAGTACTTGGTGCTACAAAAACACCATCTTACTTCGTAAATGGAAAACCACTTCAACAATTTGGTTATGAACAACTAAAAGAGTTGATTAATTCTGAATTGTAAAAATTAAGAAGAGATATATTTATATCTCTTCAAAACAATATTAATATGATTACATTTTAAAGTTAATATAAACTTTATACTTAAGGGTATATACTTTATATTATGAAGTATTTTATATGTATAGTAGTTGTATTTATTTTTTATGGTTGTTCTATTCAAAAACAGGTTGTTGGTGAGTTTTACTTAGAGCAAAAATTGTATGATAAAGGGCTTGTTCATTTTCAAAACAGCATAAAAAAAGATGAAAACAATGCTTTTTCACAATATTATTTAGGTAGATTTCTTTTAACAAAAGGAAAAACAAAAGATGCCATAACTCACCTTAAAACAGCAATATTCCTTGATGACTCAAATCCTTTATATTATAGCTGGCTAGGAGTTGCTTACTCTTTAAATAAAGACTATATAAATGAGAGAAAAGAGTATTTAAAAGCACTTAAACTAGATAAAGACCATTTGCAGTCACTAATTTATTTGGCACATAATTATTATGATAAAAGAGAATATAGTAGAGCAATAAAATACTACTTTAGAGTTTTAAAAATATCTCCTCAGAATAAAACAGCACTTTATCATATAGCCTCATGCTTCCACAAATTAGGTAGGAAGGCAGAAGAAATAGTAGCATTTAAAAAATATCTTACTTTTTATCCATCAGGTTCTCTAGCAAGAAAATCGGTTGAAAACATAAACAAACTAGGTGATTTTGAGTATAGAAATTTTATTTTAGGGGCTAGAACAGTAACTTTAAAAAAAATAAATTTTAAATCTTTTACATCAAGTATAAACAGTGAATCAAAAAAATCTTTAGATGTATTGGGAAAAATTTTAATTAAAAACAGAAACATAGAACTACATATAGTCTCTTATCAAGAAAAAAATCTGCAATTAGCAAAAGCTAAAGCAAAGAGTATAAAAAAATATCTTTTAAAAGAATTTCCAAATATAGAATCAAAGAGATTGAAACTTAGTTGGTTTGCTAACTCAAAAAATATAAGTGGTTATAAGTTATATGAAAGTATAGAATTTATTACTGCTAAATAAAGGATAAGATATGAAAAAATTATGGATTATAGTATTTATACATACATTTGTTTTCTTAATAAGTATAAATGCTGCAGATGAAGATGTTTCAACATTAAGTAATGAAGCTCAAGTTCAAAAAGCTGAAAATTTATCGGTGGCTTCTCAAGAAAAGGCTCAAAAAAGTGCCCAAGCAGATGTGACTACTGCAGAAAAAAACTTACAGGATGCACAAGATGCTTATGATAAAGAAGAAACACCTGAAAATTTAGCAGCTTTAAATGAAGCACAAACTACTTTGGATAAAGCTACTTCAGATCTATCTAATATTTCAGGTGTAAGTCAAGAAGAGATAGAAGGTATGAGAACAAGTGGTATGGGTTGGGGTGAAATAGCTCATGAACTTGGTGTACATCCTGGTGTTTTAGGCTTGGGACATACAAAAGATAAATCTAGAGAGCGTAATTCAAAAAGTTTTTCTGATAATACTAATAGGTCATCTGATAAAGAAGCAAAAGGAGTAGGACTTACAGGAAAAACTACCAGTAGCGGAAAAAGTGATACTGCTGGAAATAATTCCAATTCTGGAAAAGGCAATAACTCAGGAAATGGTAAAAAATAAAAAGGAGATTATATGATTTTAAAAAAAGTTGTAATTAGTTTGATGTGTGGTGTATTGTTGATAGGTACACAATCTTTTGCAAAACCAAATAAAGAAAAGAGAATAAAAAAACATAAACAACTTCCGCCAGGATTACAAAAAAAAGTTCGCAGAGGTGGAACACTACCTTTTGGTTGGCAGAAAAAACTTGTCAAAGGTGAAGTTATTGATGAAGATGTATTAAGACATGCAAAAGTTGTTAGAACTAGTGATTATTCTAAGTACCCGTATAAAACTAAAGATAGTGAAGTTTACAAAATTCAAGATAAGATAATAAAAGTTATGAAAGCTACAAATATTATTATAGATGTACTTGATTTGTAAAAGAATAGAAGAAGAGAAAATACTTTCTCTTCTTTGTTATTTTATATAAACTCTACTACTTCATCAAAATTAACTCTTAGTTGTTTTGATTGTTCATTAACTCTATATCCAAAAGGGACAATAACAGCAAGTTGGTATTTTGAAGTATCAAGATTAAGAACTTTTTCAACTTTTTGTTTTTCAAAACCCTCTATGGGACAAGAATCTATACCTATACTTGCAGCGGCTGTCATCATATTTCCCATAGCAATATAGCATTGTCTTGCTGTCCACGAAAAAATATTTTCATCGCTACTTAGTGTGTCTTTAAGGTGGTTGGTATACACATCAAGATAAAAGTCAATTTTTTCTTGAGGCATGTCTCTTCTTTGAAATCTTTTAAGAGGTACTCCAGAACTTGGCTTAACATCTTCAACTTTTGCTAAAACAACAATCAAGTCGCTACAAGATGTAATTTGAACCTGATCCCAACAAAATGGTCTTATCTTCGCTTTTATCTTTTCATCTTGAATCACTAAAAATTTCCACGGCTCCATTCCAAAAGAAGAAGGGGATTTCCTTCCTACTTCTAAAATAAATCTTAAATCTTCTTTTGATATTTTTCTTGTATCATCAAAGATTTTACAAGCATGTCTGAAATCCATTGCTTCCATAAACGTTTTTTGCATATTAGTCTCCTTTAAAGTTTTTTTCTAATATTTTTATAAACTTTTTTTTCTCTTTATTAATTTCTAAATTACCCTTAAGGATATCATATATAGAATAAGTTTCTAGAGGTTTCACACCACAAGATTGAAAAATTTTGTGTGTTGAAATATTGACTTCATCTAAAGTTAAACCATCAAAAAAACCATCTTTATTGTCAAATTCAGAAGCAGGGCAGTTATAAGTTAGGCTTAACATATAACTTTTGTCTTGCATAAGTCCACCAGAACCATATTTTTTGGACGCATCATCTCTACTTCTTCCATCATTTAAATATGTCACTGTTCCTTTTCCTGCAGATATAACTTCATCTATATATTTTTTTGTTATCCAAGGAACTCCCATCCAGTAGATTGGATATTGAAAGAGTATAAAGTCTGCCCAGTCAAGTTTTTCAACTTCTTCATCTATATTGTATCCTCTATCAATATGTGTGTTTTTAACAATAAAATCATTTTCTTTAAAAAAATCTTTTGCACTTGTGATAAAAAAATCTGTTAGTTTGCCTTCTGCTATACCATCATATTTTTGATGACCATTTATAATTAATACATTTTTCATTTATTTCTCCATTTAAAATGTAAAATTATATTTAAATAAACTTAAATTACTCTTACTTACCTAAAGTAAAGTAATAGGAAAATATGATATAATATATAATAAAGGAATTCAATGTATTTTGTAAATGGTAAAGAGTATAAGTGTTCAGTAGCTGTAACTCTAGATATATTTAATGACAGATGGAAGATGGCTATTATATGGCACCTTCTTGATAATGAAAAAAGATTTAAAGAACTTCATGAAGAGATTAATGAGATAACACAAAAAACTCTAACAGTTAAATTAAAAGAGTTAGAAGAAAAAAATATCATTCATAGAGAGGTGTTTGCACAAGTTCCTCCAAAAGTAGTATATTCCCTTGCCTCAGCTGGTGAAAAATTAAAACCGTTATTACAAGAGATGTATAAGTGGGGAATTGATTATGTTGAAGAATTTGGTAAAATAGAAAGAAATAATCAATGCGTATTGAAATGATTTTCTTTACATGTAGATGAATACCGACCTTGTTTTGCCCTTGCAAATATAGTTATCTCAATTCTATGTTTTTTTGCTAGTGACTTTATTTTTGCTAGATTTTTTGGAGCAAATGAAAAAAGCATTTCATACTCTTCCCCACTACAAAGTTGACATTTAGAGAAAGTTTTTAGAAAGTTTACTCCTATATTGCCACTATTTTTACAGAGTCTTGATAAGTCTTTTGATAAACCATCAGATATATCTAAGCCAGCACTGACGTATTTTGAAGCTTCATAAAAAAAGTCTGCTTTTAAAGATGGAGTTATAAACCTACTTCTTGAACCTAATTTACCTCCTCTAAGAAGTGTAGTCAAACCTTTTTTTGACTCTCCTAGACTTCCAGTATATGCTATATAGTCGCCTTTTTTCATACCATTTCTAAAAATTGGATTGTTAGTTTGAGAGATAATGGTGATTGATATCATAAGTTTTTTACCAGAGGTTGTATCACCTCCTATAATCTCTATATTGTATTTTTTTGATATTTCTTCAAAACCATAAGATAATTCATTTATTTGTGATAAAGAAAAACAAGAAGGAACAACAAGTCCTATAAGAGCTTGTTTTGGCTTAGCATTCATTGCAATTGCATCAGATATATTCACTAACATACTTTTTATAGC
>CBDLTN010000134.1:0-7046 GCA_965306065.1 uncultured Sulfurospirillum sp.
TAATACCAATAGCAGGTATGTTATATGCAAATTGTATGAATGCAGTTTCACTTGTAGCTGAAAGGTTTGAGAAAGAGTGCAGAGTTCACTCATATGAAGAGGCAAGGGCTATCTCTTTTAGAGCTTCTCTCATTCCTCAGATAAACTCTTTTTTAGCAGTTGGTTTGGTATCACTTCCTGGTATGATGACAGGACAGATACTATCAGGCGTTGACCCGATAGTCGCAGTCCGTTATCAAATCATGGTTATGTTTATGGTTTTAGGAAGCTCTGGTATAAGTACCGTTTTGTACCTTTTACAAAAAAGAGACTAACTTACTGTAAACTGTCCCATCATTCCTGCATCTTCATGTTCTAATATATGACAATGATACATGTAAGGTCTATTTTTATCCGCTTTATGATTAAAAGTCACTATGAGTTGTACTGTTTCACGTCCATAAACTAAAACTGTATCTTTGAGTCCAAGTTCATTGCTAAGAGGATTTTTCCCATTTCTCGATATGATTTTAAATGCGGTTCCATGTATATGAAAAGGGTGTGGTCTTGGAGCTGGGTTTCTTATCTCCCATATCTCAAAAGTATCTTTCTTTACTTCTTCATCTATCCTGTTCATTTGCATCTGTTTGTTATTTATGCCAAGCCAACCCATACTCATGTTTAGTGTAAATACTCTTGTATTGGTTACTTTGGCATTTTCATAGTCTTTTATATGTAAAAGTGTTTTTGGAAGTTTATATGTAGTTGGTTTTGTATCTTTAACTATGACTTTCATAAGAGCTCTTTGATTGATACCATCTCCAAAAAAGAGAGTTTTTCCTGCATGCTTAGAAAAATCAACTACTATTTCTGCTCTTTCACCTGGAGAAAGTATAAAATTTTTCATTTTTACTGGCTTTGGTAAAAAACTAGAATCACCAGCAACCTGATGAAACTCATGTCCATCTTCAAATGTAAGACTGTATATCCTTGCATTGGCTCCGTTTAAAATCCTAAATCTGATTGCTTTTGGTTCTACTTCAACAAAAGGGTCGCTTATGCCATTGATGAGGTGAACATTGCCAGTTACTCCCATCATGGTATCATGCATACTTTGTTTGTATATGAACTGTCCATTATGGTCAAATCTTCTATCTTGAATAACTAAAGGAATATCATCTACACCATACTCTTTTGGTAAGTCTAGTTTTTTTGAATCTTTGTCATCTATGATAAACAGACCAGCAATACCTTTAAAAACCTGTTCACCTGTTTTATGCATTGTATGGGGATGATACCAACTAGTACATGAGTGTTGATTTATATCTATCTTGGCACTCCAAGAAGTTTTTGGTTTTATAACACTATGAGGGCCTCCATCACTATCTCCTTTTACTTTGAGTCCATGCCAATGCAAAGTTGTAATCTCATCAAGGGAGTTTTTTACATGAATAAGAACTTTATCTCTATTTTCTACTCTAATTGTAGGTCCTAAAAAGTTTCCATTTACTCCATAAGTGTCAGTTAAAGCACCATTTAAAAATGAGGTTTTTCCCTTTTGGATGTTTAGATTAAATACTTTTTCTCCATTTTGTACTTTATATGAAGCAAGAGGGGGAACAACAAGAGCTTCACTAAACTGCTTTTTAAATGAGATTGTTTTCTTGTTTGTATCCTTTGCATACAAAGAACTAGCAACTAAAACTGAGCTAAATTTGATAAAATTTCTTCTTTTCATAAATATCCTTGTTATCAAAAGTGTATAGTTTTTATGTGGAAGTAGTGTGTAGTTAGATATACTTATGTTATGAAAGAGATATTTTTTAAAGATAAAAACCTGCCTTTTATAGAGTGCCGATATAGTAAGAATAGTGGGAAACACTATAAAGCTCATATCCATTCTACTTTGAGTATAGGTGCTATTGATGTTGGTGAAGTTCTTTATAGTGTGAAGAATCAAGAAGCGTATTTAAGACCAAACTCACTTGCTATCATAAATCCAGACACACTTCATCAATGTAACCCACTTCAAAAACTTTCAAGAAGCTATTATATGCTATATCTTGATACTTCATGGTGCATGAAGATTCAACAATCATTTTGCAAAACTGATACATTTATACCTTCAGATAAAATTCTTTTAAAAGATGAGAAAATATATGATGAGTATATAAAAACTATGAACTTCTTTATGCAAGAGGGATTTTTGTTAGAAAAAGAGCAGATGATGATAAGTCTGTTAGAGAAAATTTTTAGAAAGATTACAGATGAAAAAGCTTTTACATGTAAGGATTTTTCTTTACATGTAAAGAGTTTAAAAGATATCTTGTCAAAAGAGTTGGCTGAAGATATAACATTAGATAGTATCGCTGAGCAACTCTGTTTAAACCCTTATACACTTCTTCGTAACTTCAAAGATGAGGTAGGTATAACTCCTCATGCTTTTAGGATGAATTGTCGTATAGAGTTAGCTAAACAACTCTTACAGAAAAATGTAGATATAAGCGAAGTGGCACTTGAGTGTGGTTTTTTTGACCAAAGCCATTTTCACAGACACTTTAAAGCCATAACAACAGTTACTCCAAAAGAGTATCAACTCAATTTTATACAATAAATAAAAACTAAAATTTCTTATACTTCTACACATAGGAGAATATATGGAATTTTTACTTTTAGCATCAGCTCATTTTTTAGCACTACTTAGTCCTGGACCTGATTTTTTTATAATCACTCAAACAGCTCTTAAAAAACCTCTTCGTCATGCTTATAGTGTAAGTGCAGGAATAGCCAGTGCTAACGCTTTTTATTTAGTCATCGCAGTTCTTGGTTTGGAGGTTATAAAAGAGATGGACAACTTGATGATGGTGTTAAAATATCTTGGAGGGGCATATCTTGTTTTTATAGGCTTTATGCTTTTAAAGTCTAAAAAAGTAGATTTACATGTAAAAGAGCCATCTTTACATGTAAAGAGTCTGAAGGCTGAGTTTGTTATAGGATTTCTTTCTGGTTTTTTAAATCCAAAAAATGCTATCTTTTATCTCTCTTTATTTACTGTTATGGTTTCACCTGATACTTCACTGTTTATGCGAACTTTGTATGCTCTTTGGATGAGTTGTGCAGTTCTTTTTTGGGATATGGCAGTTGCCACACTCATAGGTAATAAAAGAGTCAAAAATAGACTCTCTTCATGGATATATACTATAGAAAAAATCTCCGGTGTTGTTTTGGCAACATTTGGAGTTTTTCTAGTGTGGTAGTTTTATGATAAACTCTGCCCCTTCTTCTACATTATGCGCGTTAATAGTCCCCTTGAACTGATTTTCGATTACCAGTCTTGACATATATAGACCTATACCAGTTGAAGGAGTCTGTTTTTTACTTGTAAAAGCTTTAAATATATCTTCTATTGGAGTTGCTTTTATTCCTCCTGCATTATCTTGAATACTTAATAAAATATAATCTTCTTCATCTCTTAGGGAGATATCAATACAAGGACTTTGAATGTCTCGAACTTTTATAACATCAGTGACATTTTGTATTATAGATAAAACAACATGAGCTAAAGAGTTAGCATTACCATAAATTTTGGTTTTAGAGTCAATATTTTTATTAAGTATAATTTGTTCAAGTTTTAGAGTTGAATCTATAATCTTTAAAGCTTGTTCAATTGAGACTAAAGGATTAAATTCACTATTATCTGTTTTTTTATAAAAATCTTCAAAATTAGTGATGGTTTCAGACATAAACTGTATAATCTCTTGATTTTTTTCTGCTTCTTTTATGAGTTCAGGATCTTTTATCTGTTTTTTTATATACATACAATTAAAACTCAGTTGTGTTAGAGGTTGTCTCCATTGGTGGGCAATGATGGCTATCATCTCTCCAAGAGCTGCAAATTTCGCTTGTTGTTGTAGCATTTTGTCGTTTAGTTTCTCTTTTGTGATATCTTGTATGTTAGCAACTATTGCTAAGTCTCTGTTTTCACCACTTCTCCCAAATGAAATTCTTATTGGAAATTTTTCACCATTTTTGTTTATTGCTTCTGCTTCTTTTAAATCTTCATCACCTTCTAGTTCTGTTGTAACAATTTTTTTAAAATTTGCTTGGTTTAGCATTTCATCCCTACTGTATCCAAATATGGATTCTGCTTTTTTGTTGAAGGTTCTAATTTTGAGTTGGCTATCAAGTGTAATAATAGCATCACTACTAAGTTCTATTACCGCATCTGAATGGTCTTTTTCTCTTGTTAATTCCCGTGTTTTTTCTTTTATACTTTTGTTTGCAGGCATAAATATAAACAGGGCTTCAAAGATTAGTGTTGTAAGAGTCATTATTAAGATAAGTAGTTCAACTTGTTCTAGTTTTCTTGTGTTTTCTTGAGCTTCTTTTAGATAAACTGCAACTGCTTTATCTAGTTCGGTTAGTAGTTTTTGAGAGTTTTTTAGTACATAGTTTTGACTTCGCCCATCTCTGTTTTCATAAAATCTTTTTGCGTGGAATAGATACTTTTTTATTTGATTATCTAACCATACTTCTTTGCCAAAATAAATTTGTGATAGCTCTTTTGACATAGGTAGAGATGTAAGTTCTGTATGAGCATCTTCCATAATTCTTATGTTTACTTTTAATCTGTCTATTTTGTAATAAATTGCATAAAAAGATATCTGCCTAGATATTATTTTTTGGTTTGTACTCATGTTTATAAGTTTTGCATCATTTGATTGTACTTTAAGTAATTTGTTTAGATTGAAAAAAGCAAGTATCGATAAGAAGGCGATAAGAGCGAGTGCAAGGACATATCTTTTAGTAAAATTGATTTGTTTCATCTGTAACCTAATTGTTTTTTTATATAAACAATGGTAGCATAAATTTTTCAAAAGAGGTTTTAAGTGCAAGAAAAATACGAGATAATTTTAAATAAAAGTACAATACTTTTGGCTGAAGATGATCAAAGTGTAAGAGAGAGTTTTGAGAGAATTCTGCTTTTGTTTGTAGACCATGTTTACTGTGCAAGAGATGGTGAAGAAGCATTAAATCTTTTTGAAAAATATAGCCCAGATATCATTATAACTGATATAAAAATGCCAAAACTAAATGGTTTAGAATTTATAAAAAAAATAAGACAGGTAGATAGTGACACTCCAATCATTGTTACTAGTGCTTATACTGATCAAAACTTTTTGCTTGAGTCTATAAAACTATCTTTGGTTGACTATATTGTTAAACCTATTAAAGAGACTCAATTAGATAAACTTTTAATAGAGTGCGCAAAAGTTTTAGAAAAAAAATCAAAAACAATAGTAGAGTTAAATTTACAATGTACGTATGATTATGACAATAAAATTCTTACAAACAAAGACAAAAAAATAATTTTAACTCATAAAGAAGTAGAGTTTTTTGAAATACTTTTAGCACATCGTGGAAGTTTAGTTACAAAACACGCAATAGAAGATAAACTCTATATATACGAAGAAGCACCACCAAGTGCTTTGAAAAACCTTGTTTTTAAACTCCGTAAAAAGCTAGGTGATGATATAGTAAAAACTGTTAATAAATTAGGTTATATTATAGAATAAATTAAATAATTTTTTTTAGCGACCCAAAAGAAACCTGACCTGCTGTACAATTTCGTTATGTTTATTTGATAGGTATCAATGAAAATATGAGGTTGTGACAATACAATATTGTTGCTATGTTCTACAATAAGGAGGAAATGTGATGAAAAACATTTTGAAGAAGGTCTCTTTTTTATCTGCAGCGGTCGCACTTAGTGCAACTACGGCTTTTTCAGCTAGTGGTGATAGTACGATTGAGAAGATAATGAAAGAAAGAGGATTGACTCAGCAGGATTTGGTTCGTGCTGCGAAGACATATTTGCCAACGGGTGGGCGTGATGAATATGTTGTTTTTAGTTCAGGTGGACAAAGTGGTCAAGTGATCGTTTATGGTGTTCCATCTATGAGAATTTTAAAGTATATTGCGGTATTTACTCCAGAGCCTTGGCAAGGATATGGTTATGATGTAGATTCTTTAAAAATTCTTAGACAAGGTAACATTAGAGGTAAAGAGATAAACTGGGGTGATACTCACCATCCAGGACTTTCTGAGATTGACGGTAAATATGACGGTAAATGGTTAGCAATCAATGATAAAGCAAATCCAAGAGTCGCGATTATTGATCTTCATGATTTTGAGACAAAACAGATTGTTGTAAATCCAGTTTTTAAATCAGATCATGGTGGAGCTTTTTTTACTCAAAATTCAGAGTATATCATTGAAGCAGCTCAATATGCTGCACCATTTGATAATAACTACCATCCAATTGAAGACTATAAAGAGAGTTACCGCGGTGGTGTTACAATGTGGAAATTTAACCACGATGAGGGAAGAATCAAAGAGGATAAATCTTTCACTATAGAGATGCCTCCTTATATGCAAGATCTTTCAGATGCTGGTAAAGGACCAAGTCACGGATGGGCTTTTACAAACTCATTTAATACAGAAATGTATACAGGTGGTATCGAAGTTGGTAACCCACCAAATGAAGCTGGTATGAGTAGAAATGATACTGACTTTTTACATGTATATAACTGGGAGAAATTAGCTGAAGTTGCTAAAGATCCTAAAAATGTTGAGATTGTAAATGGACATAGAGTTGTTCCTATTGAAGTTGCAGTTAAACATGATGCACTTTTCTTAATTCCTGAGCCAAAATCACCTCATGGTGTTGATGTTTCTCCTGATGGAGAATATATCATTGTTTGTGGAAAGCTAGATACTCATGCATCAGTTTATCAATTTTCAAAAATTGAGCAGTTGATTAAAAATAAAGAGTATATTGGAAAAGACCCTTATGGTATACCAATTCTTGATATGAAAAAATCACTTCATGGACAGTTAGAATTAGGACTTGGGCCTCTACATAATCAGTATTCTCCAGTTGACGGAGAAGTATATACTTCACTTTATGTTGATTCACAAGTTGTTAAATGGAACTACAAAGATCTAAAAATTTTAGATAAAGAGAATGTTCACTATAACATTGGTCACTTAGCTGGTATGGAAGG
>CBDLTN010000135.1:0-7022 GCA_965306065.1 uncultured Sulfurospirillum sp.
CCAACTAATAGATTAAAAATTAAAATACCAAGAGATGCAAAGTATATTAAAATAGCCGATTTGTATACTCTTGATAATATAAAACGTGGTATATCAATATACCTAAGAGGGAGATAAAAAATGTTCGATGAGATAAGGTTTAATACAATAGAAAGATTACCAAATTATGTTTTTGCAGAGATAAATGAGATTAAACTAAACGCCAGAAGAGCAGGCGAAGATATCATCGATTTTTCAATGGGTAATCCAGATGGAAGAACCCCACAACATATAGTAGATAAGTTAATAGAATCAACAAATAAAGATAAAACACATGGTTATAGTGCAAGTAAAGGTATCTATAAACTTCGTTTGGCAATTTGTAAATGGTATAGTAGAAAGTATGGAGTTGATATTGATCCAGACAAAGAAGCAGTAGCAACTTTAGGAAGTAAAGAGGGTTATGTTCACTTGGTTCAAGCCATAACCAATCCAGGTGACGTTGCCGTTGTTCCAGATCCTGCTTATCCTATACATTCTCATGCTTTTATCATTGCAGGTGGTAATGTACATAAGATGGGTTTAGAGTGGAATGAAAAGTATGAATTAGATACAGAAGTTTTCTTTAAAAATCTAAAAAAAGCTTTTGCAGAGTCTGTTCCTAAACCAAAATTTGTAGTAGTGAATTTTCCACATAATCCAACAACAGTAACAGTAGAGAAAAGTTTTTATGAAGAGTTGGTTGCTTATGCAAAAAAAGAGAGATTTTATATTATAAGTGATATAGCTTATGCAGATTTGACATTTGATGGTTATAAAACCCCTTCAATACTTGAAGTTGAAGGTGCAAAAGATGTAGCAGTTGAGAGCTATACACTCTCTAAAAGTTATTCTATGGCTGGATGGAGAGTAGGTTTTATAGTTGGAAATCAAAAATTGATAAATGCGCTTCAAAAGATAAAATCTTGGTTTGACTATGGAATGTTTACTCCTATTCAAGTAGCTTCTACAGTAGCACTTGATGGTCCACAAGAGTGTGTAGATGAGATAATAGATACGTATCAAAAAAGAAGAGATGTTCTCTTAGATAGTTTTGAAAATGCTGGTTGGAAGATAGACAAACCAAATGCAAGTATGTTTATATGGGCAAAAATTCCAGAGGTTGCCATGCACTTGGGCAGCATGAGTTTTGCCAAACAGCTATTAACAGAAGCAAAAATCGCAGTAAGTCCCGGAATTGGTTTTGGTGAAGGTGGCGAAGGATATGTAAGAATTGCTCTTATAGAGAATGAAAACAGAATCCGTCAAGCAGCAAAAAATTTGAAAAAATATTTGAAAAGTTTAGAAAAGAGTAAATAGATGTTAAAAGTAGGAATAATCGGCGTAGGTACAGTTGGTGCAAGTGTAGTAAAAATTTTAGAAGAAAATAGTGATATTATAGAAGCAAGAAGTGGTAAAAAAATAGTCCCAGTTATGGGTATAGTAAGAGATGTCAGTCGTGATAGAGGTGTGAGTATACCTCTTAGTACAGATGTAAATGATGTTTTAAAAAATGATGATATTGATGTTGTTATAGAACTTATGGGTGGTGTTGATGAGCCTTTTAAAGTAGTAAAAAAAGCTTTGGAAAGTGGAAAGTCAGTAGTAACTGCGAATAAGGCACTTTTAGCTTATCATCGTTACGCTTTACAAGATATTGCAGGTTCTGCTCCACTAGGTTTTGAGGCCAGTGTTGCAGGTGGTATTCCAATCATAAAAGCACTTCGTGAAGGTTTGAGTGCAAATCATATAGAGTCTATCAAGGGCATTATGAATGGGACTTGTAACTTCATATTAACAAAAATGATGAATGAAAAAGTAGAGTTCAAAGCAGTTTTAGATGAAGCGCAAAAACTCGGTTATGCTGAAGCTGATCCAACTTTTGACGTAGGTGGATTTGATGCAGCACATAAACTTCTTATATTGGCTAGTATCGCTTATGGAATTCATTCTAATCCAGAAGATATACTGATAGAGGGAATTGAGCAGATTAATAGTGAAGATATCTTTTTTGCAAAAGAGTTTGGATATAACATAAAACATCTAACAATAGCAAAAAAATGTCCTAATAAAAAAGTAGAACTTAGAGCTCATCCAGCACTTGTTCCAGCTTCACAGATGATAGCAAAAGTAGACGATGTAATGAATGGTATTAGTGTTATAGGTGACAGAGTTGGTGAGACTATGTATTATGGACCAGGAGCTGGTGGAGATGCGACTGCTAGTGCAGTAATAGCAGACTTGATAGATATTGCTAGAGTGGGACAAAGTTCACCTATGCTTGGTTTTAAAAGAGATTTAGAAGGTGGAGGTTTTACACTTTTACACTCGGATGATATAGAAACAAAATACTATATGAGAATAAAAGTTGCTGATGAGATAGGGGTTTTAACTAAAATAACTGCAATACTTGGTGATTTTGGTATTTCAATAGATAGTTTCTTGCAAAAGCCAGATTCAAAAGATAAAAGTGTAGCGACACTTCTTTTTTCTACACATAAATGCAAAGAAATAAATATACAAAATGCAATGAAAGAGCTTGAAAAACTCTCTATTTGTAAAGAAAAGCCTGTTATGATTAGGATTGAAGATTAGCCTTAAAATAGGTCTAAAAGCTGAGGATAGAGCAGTAGAATACTTAGTGTCTCATAACTATTCTATCCTTGATCGAAATTTTCACTCTCGTTTTGGAGAGTTAGATATAGTTGCAAAAAAAGATGATATTTTACATTTTTTTGAAGTTAAATACTCTAAAGAGTATGATGCTATTACAAGAATAACACCAAAAAAACTACAAAAGATTATTAAAACAATAGACTATTATATGTATAAAAAAAATATAGATTTAGATTTTCAAATTGATGCACTTTTAGTAAACGATAAATTAATAGAAATTGTAGAAAATATCAGCTATTAAGAGTAGTATTGCCGGCTATGGAAAGTTTAAAGTTATAAGGTGTATAATCACATCATAAAATAACACAGGAGATATACAATGGGAAAATATTTGGATTTAACAGCAGCAAATTTTGATGAATCAATAAAAGAGGGAACAGCGTTAGTAGACTTTTGGGCTCCATGGTGTGGACCTTGTCGTATGCTTGCACCTGTTATTGAAGAATTAGCTGAAGATTTTGATGGAAAAGCAAAAATTTGTAAAGTTAATACTGATGAAGAGCAAGATATTGCAGTTAAATATGGAATCCGTTCAATCCCAACAATTTTGTTTTTTAAAGATGGTGAGTTAGTAGATCAAATGGTTGGAGCTTCATCAAAACAAGTTTTAGCTGATAAGATTAATTCTCTTTAATAAATGAACAAAATTTCTTCTTGCCATAAGCAAAGCTTCAGTGAGAAGACTCTAGTTTGGAAGGAGTTTCAAACTAAGGGAGATGTTCAATGAAAGCAGGACGAGGGCAGTTTTCCCTCGTTTTTGCCTCCTTTTTTGGCGCAGCACTTATAGCGGCTGCCTTTGCATATTCAAATTATCGATTTTCAGAGTACAAATTTATTGATTTTTCAAAATGGATATTTTATACAAAACAAGATATTTTTACTCCCAAATATGATGAGTATACAGTAATAGTATATAGCTCTAACATGCAAGATTTTAATACTATTTTAGATAAAATATCTAAAAATAATCCAATACTTGTAATTGATATGTTTCAACAAAAAAGAGGAAAAGAAGGAGAAGTCTTATATATAGGCGGTGGTATGAATACACTTCTTCAAGTAGTTCAGAGATTTAATATATATGAAATTCCTAGTGCATTTAGAATAAAAAGATTTAAGGGTACAAATTTTAAGCAAGATAGTTTAATTGAAGTTATTGAGTGATTTGAGTTAAATTATAAGAAATAGGAGAAATAAGATGCTAGATTTTGCAATTATTGGTGGAGGTCCTGCAGGACTTACAGCTGGTTTGTATGCAACTCGTGGTGGACTTAAAGATGTTGTAATGTTTGAAAAAGGACTTCCTGGTGGACAGATAACAGGAAGTAGTGAGATAGAGAATTATCCAGGAATTGCTCATGAAGTAACTGGCATGGAATTGATGGACCCTTGGCCAGAACAGTGCATGAGATTTGGAATGAAACACCGTATGGAAGAAGTTAGTAGAGTATCTAAAAAAGATGATTATTTTGAAATAGCACTTCTTGGCGGGGAGATTGTAGAAGCGAAAAGTGTATTAATCTCAACAGGGAGTACTCCTAGACGTGCTGGAATAGAAGGAGAAGATAAGTTTTTTGGAAAGGGTGTTAGTACTTGTGCCACTTGTGATGGATTTTTCTATAAAGGAAAAGAAGTTGCTGTTTTAGGTGGTGGCGATACGGCTCTTGAAGAAGCATTATATCTTGCAAATATTTGCTCAAAAGTCTATTTAATACACAGACGTGATACATTTAGAGCATCTCCTGTAACGATTGAAAAAGTAAAAAACAAAGAAAATATTGAGCTTGTTCTAAACTCTAATGTAAAAGAGATTACTGGTGATATGATGGGAGTTACAGGAGTAACTGTTGTGGATAGCAACAGCAATGAAAGAGATTTGGAAGTTCCAGGAATTTTTGTTTTTGTTGGCATGAATGTGAATAATTCTATTTTAAAACAAGAAGATGGAAATTATCTATGCGATTTAGATGAGAACGGAAATGTAATAGTAGATTTGAAAATGAGAACTTCATTAAAGGGACTATATGCAGGTGGAGATATTAGAATAGATGCTCAAAAGCAGGTAGTTTGTGCAGCAGGTGATGGTGCAACAGCGGGTATACAAGCCCTAGAATACGTAAACGATTAAGGAAATATTTGTGATTAATGTTGGAATTCACGGCTCGACAGGTAGAGTTGGAAGGCTTTTAATAGAAAATTTGAAAAAAGAAGAAAACGCACGCCCTTACATGCTTCATGCTATAGAAGAGTTTAACTTTACTCTTCCAGAAGATGTAGAGGTTACTGATAAGGCAGCTACGCTTTTAAAAGGAAGTGATGTTGTAATTGATTTTACAATTGCAGCCGGAACAGAGGCTCTTTTAGAAGCTGCCTTGGAAAATCCTACTCCTTTAGTTATTGGAACAACAGGATTAAGCCCACATCAGTTAAATCTTTTACAAGAGGCAAGTACAAAGATGCCAATTCTTTACTCTACAAATATGTCACTTGGAGTGGCTGTAATGAATAGGTTAGTTGAACTTGCTTCAAAAAGTCTTAGTGATTTTGATATAGAGATAGTTGAACAGCATCATAGATATAAAAAAGATGCACCAAGTGGAACAGCCATTACTTTTGGAGAACATGCGGCACGTGGTCGTGGACTTGAGCTAGATGATGTAAGAGTAAGTGGAAGAAATGGACTTATTGGTGAGAGAAATAAAGATGAGATTGCAATTATGGCATTAAGAGGTGGCGATATAGTAGGGCGTCATACTGTTGGATTTTATAATGATGGTGAATTCATAGAATTAAACCATACAGCAACTAGTAGAGATACGTTTGCAAAAGGTGCCTTAAGAGCGACAAAATGGATAGTTAACCAACCAAATGGTTTATATCATATTAGTGATTGTTTAGGATTGAATTAATGTGTGCAATAGTTGGAGTTTTTGGTAATAATGAAGCATCTAGAGTAGCATATTATGCTCTATTTGCAATGCAACATCGTGGACAAGAAGCAACAGGAATAAGTACTAGCGATGGTACAAATATATCAACTGTTAAAAAAAGAGGTTTAGTAACTGATGTTTTTGATGAAAAAGCACTTAAAAAGCTAAAAGGACATATGGCAGTAGGTCATAACAGATACTCAACAGCAGGTAAAGAATCAACTTGGGATGCACAACCAGTTTATGCTGCTTACCAATTAGGTGAGATATCAGTAGTTCATAATGGAAACTTGATTAATAAAAATGAAGTAAGAAGTTCACTTATAGAACAAGGTGCAATTTTTCAGTCTGATATGGATACAGAAAATATTGTTCACCTTATAGCAAGAAGTCAAAAAGACAGATTAAAAGATAGAATAATTGAAGCATTAGACGTTATAAAAGGAGCATATTGCCTTTGTATACAAAGTCGTACTAAAATGTTTGCAATAAGAGATAGATATGGTATTCGTCCTTTTAGTTTAGGCCGTCTTAAAGATGGAGGATATATTGTTTCAAGTGAGACTTGTGCTTTTGATTTAGTTGGAGCTACGTTTGTTAGAGATATTAAACCTGGTGAGATGATAATCTTTGAAAAAGGATGTGATGAATACAAATCTATTCAACTTTTTGAGCCAGATCCACATATCTGTGCATTTGAGTATATCTATTTTGCAAGACCGGATAGTGATATAGAAGGCAAAAATGTATACGCAACAAGAAAAGAGATGGGAAGAGCGTTAGCAAGAGAGCAAAAAGTTGATGCTGATTTAGTTATACCAGTTCCAGATAGTGGAGTAAGTGCGGCTCTTGGTTATGCAGAAGAGAGTGGTATCCCTTTTGAAATGGGAATAGTAAGAAATCACTATGTAGGAAGAACATTTATAGAACCAACTCAAGAGAGACGTGATATGAAAGTAAAACTAAAACTTTCTCCTATAAGATCTCTTCTAAAAGGTAAAAAAATAGTTGTTATAGATGATAGTATTGTAAGAGGAACAACAGCTAAAAGAATTATAAGAATATTAAAAGAAGCAGGAGCTAGTGAGGTACATATGCGTATAGCATCTCCTACAATTGAGCATCCTTGTAGATATGGAATAGATACACCAAGTTATAAAGAGCTTATAAGCGCAAACTATAGCATAACGGAAATAAAAGATTATATAGAATCAGATTCTTTAGATTTTTTAAGTATAGATGCACTTAAACAGAGTCTTGGTAATGATACAAACTACTCTTTAGTTAGTTTTGACGGAAACTACTTTATAAAATAGTATATGCAAGATATTTTAACGGCGGGAAAGTATTTCCGCAAAAGATATGGTGTAAATGTATATAAAACTCCCATCTCTATGC
>CBDLTN010000136.1:0-6771 GCA_965306065.1 uncultured Sulfurospirillum sp.
ATGTAAAGTGCTTCATTTACATAAGGTATCAAGATGCGATTTACTAAAAAACCAGCACAGTCTTGAACAACAATAGGAGTTTTTCCAGATTTTTTTACAAAGTCGTAGATAGTGGATATGGTTTGTGAAGAGGTATACTCTGAAGGTATTATTTCCACTAGAGGCATCCTATCGACTGGATTAAAAAAGTGAATACCTATAAAGTTTTCTTTACATGTAAGATTTTTTGCCAGATGAGTTATGCTGATTGATGAGGTATTTGTAGCAATTATAGCTTCATTCTTGAGTGTATTTTCTAAGTTGGTATAAACTTCTTGTTTAGCTGTTTCATCTTCTACAACAGCTTCTAAAGCCAAATCTATATTCTCAAAACCATCAAACTTATCAGTATATGTGATTGAATTAAGTTTAAAACTTACATCATGAGAAGTGAGTTTTTTTCTCTTAATTAAAAAATCATAAATTTTCTTAACAGCTTTTATGATGCTTCCAATCTGTTTTATCTCTCTGAGTTTTACTCTTACATTTGTGTTATTATTAGAAAAGTACCAAATTATTCCTTTTCCCATAACGCCACCACCCACAACAGCGCTATTTTTAATCTCTTTTGGAGTTGCTTTGAACTTTTGTGATTTTACTGCTTCCATTGCAAAAAACAGACTAATCATGTTTTTTGAAATATCACCTAATACAAGTTTACTAAATGCTTCTGATTCAAGCTTTAGACCTTCATCTAATGGTAACTCCCAACTGTTTTTAATAACTTCTAATGCACTAAGCGGTGCTGGATATTCTCCTTTTGTTTTTCTCAACAGAGATTCATTTGCTTTTTTATACATATAGTTTCTTACAAAAGAGAAGGACTCTATACACTTTTCACTTTTTCTTCTTGATACTATTTTTTTTCTATTTTTTGGGCTATTTAAGGAATCTAAAAATTTATGAAATTCAAAATCTTCGTAACCTTTTGGGACAACCAAGTCCACCAATCCAACTCTAAAAGCTTTTTTACTATCAATTATACTTCCGGCTAAAATCATTCCCAATGAGTTTTGTAGACCTATTAGTTTTGGTAATCTTTGAGTTCCACCCAATCCTGGTATCACACCTAGTTTTACCTCAGGAAGACCTAGTTTTGTTTTTTCTGACTCTATAGCTACTCTAAAATCACAACTTAGAGCAAGCTCTAATCCCCCTCCCATACAAGCACCTTCTATCAAGGCAATAGTTGTCTGTTTTAGATGAGAGAGTTTATTTAAGATTTTATTTCCATTGTTTAAAAGTTTTATTACATCATCGTGTTTATTCATTGCTTCAATCTCTTTGATATCAGCTCCAGCTATAAAAATACCTTTTTTTGCACTTTTTATGATGATAGTTTTGAATTTGCTTTTTATAACATCATCCAACACCTCATCTAGCTCTTTTAGTGCTTCTATGGAAAGTTTGTTAACTTTTTCTTTTTTCATATCAAAGATAAGTTCGGCAATATCATCGTTTATAGGGTTAAGATTAAAATTTTTCATTACTCTGCCTCCAATAAAATAGCCGCACCTTGACCACCACCAATGCAAAGTGTAGCGAGTCCTTTTTGTAGTCCTCTTCTTTTTAATTCTCTTAAAAGATGGATAACTATTCTGTTACCGCTCATGCCTACAGGATGACCCATAGCAATTGCTCCACCATTTACATTTAATTTGTCTCTATCTATTTCACCTAAACTATTTCTCATACCAAAGTTTTCATGGCAAAACTTTTTTGAATCGAATGCTTTTATATTTGCTAAAACTTGTGTTGCAAATGCTTCATTTAGTTCAATCAAATCAAAATCTTTGAGCTTTAACCTTTTTTGTTTAAGTAGTTTTTGAGTTGCATATATCGGGCCTAAACCCATTCTTTGTGCTTCTAATCCAACATATGTAAAATCTTTTAGATAGCCTAGTGGTTTTAAACCTCTCTCTTTAGCAGTAGATTCTCTCATAAGAATAGAACCACTGGCTGCATCACTGACTTGTGAAGAGTTTCCAACTGTAACAGTACCACTGCGTCTATCAAAAAATGGTTTTAGTTTTTGAAGAGATTCTATGTTCTGTTCATACCTTACACCATCATCAAAATCAAGCACTAGACCTTTTTTTTCATCATATACAACAGGTAAGATTTCATCTTTAAACAGCTCTTGTTGTTGAGCTTTAGTTGCTTTTATGTGAGAATTAAGAGCAAATCTATCCTGCTCTTCTCTTGATATTTGAAAATCTTTTGCCAAAACTTCAGCAGTTTTTCCCATAATCATCCCACTAATGGGATCAGTAAGTCCAGAAACAAGTCCTATTGCAGGTTTTAAAAAAGAGAGTCTAAAATCTTTTAAAAGGCTTATTTTTTGTAACATTGATTTGCTGGTCATTAGTTTATAAAGAAATTCTTTGTACCTTCTATCATAAAAAAAGGGTATATTGCTCATAGATTCTGCACCAGCAGCCAGATAAATATCTCCTTCATTTTGCCATAGTCTTAATACACTAGAAGTTATTGCTTCCATGCCAGAAGCACAGTTTCTGTTTACTGTAAGAGCAGGAGTGGTAGAAGGAAATCCACTTCTTGCAGCAATTACTTTTGCTACGTTTGAAGCATGAGGAGGTTGTGCTACATTGCCAACAATGACTTCACTGAATTCTTCGTGAGCTATTCCTGATTTTAAAACCAATTCTCGTATGACTGTAGCTGCAAGAGTGTCAACTTGTATATTCTTAAATTTTCCATCAGCTTTGGCTATAGGGCTTCTTAGACCATCAATAATAGCAATTCTCTCTTTTTTCATGATTTGTCCTTTTATTAAGAATACATAGAATCAATCTGCTTAGCATAAAGTTCTTTTATTTTATCCCTTCTTATTTTCATAGAAGGAGTCAACTCTCCAGATTCTATACTTAATGTTTTTTCAATAATTTTATAATCAACAACTCTTTGCCACTTATCAAGTTTTTTATTTGTTTTTTTAATAAGTTTACTTAGCTCTTTTGTTACTCTAGGTAGATTGAAAAATTTAGATGTACTTATATCTTTGTTTATTTTGTAGTAAGTCTTATATACTTCAATCATCTCATAATCAGGAAAAAGTAGAGCAACTGTATATGGTCTATTGTCTGCAAATGCTACTGCAAAATCAACTAGTCTGTTTTTGGAAAGTTCTTGCTCTATTGGTATTGGTGATACATAATTGCCTGTAGAGGTTTTATATAACTCTTTTTTTCTTCCACTGACTGTTATAAAACCATTTTCATCCATAGAAGCCAAATCACCAGTATGTAGCCAACCATCTTTATCGATAGTCTCTTTTGTTAGCTCTTTACGGTGCAAATATCCCTTCATCAGACTTGGCCCTCGCGCTAAAAGTTCTCCATCATGAGTAAATTTTACTTCAACACTAGGAAAAACTGGTCCACATGTTCCCCATTTGTTTTTAATAGGAGAGTTTGCAGAGATAACAGGAGAGAATTCTGTAAGACCATAACCTTCATATAGATTTAGCCCAATATTTATAAAAAACTTGTATATCTCTTTATCTAGTGCAGATCCGCCACTAATAAGCATACGTAAGTTACCACCAAATGCATCTAAAAACTTTTTATATACTAGTTTTTGCAAAAGTGGTTCAAACCACATTTGCCCATATTCTGGTGGTTTTGCTCTAGCATGTTCATATGCAAACCTAGCAATCAAACCTTTAATTCCAGGTGTATTATCTACTTTTTGTTTCATTTTAGTATAGACTTTTTCCAAAAGTCTTGGAACAACCGTCATTACTGTAGGATGAACTTCTTTAAGTAGGTTGCTCACATTTTTTACATCATCTGCAAAATAAACACTTATACCTTGAGAGAGGTAAAAAGTCATAACCATTCTTTCAAATATATGGGCTAGAGGTAAAAAACTTAGCGCAACATCATTTGAGCTATCTAATTTATAGAGTTTATTCGTGTCATTTATTTGAGAGATTATATTTTTATGGGTTAACATTACTCCTTTTGGAGTTCCTGTATTTCCACTAGTGTATATGATACTGCAAACGTCATTTTCATCGCTTACATGTAAAGAGTCAAGTGCATTTTTTAAGTTGTTTTTGACTATATCTTTACCTAGATTAACGATTTTTTCTATATTGGTAAAAGTGTCTTCTGTTAGATGTTCATTTAGAGTAATTATTTTTTTTGGTTTATGTTCTATTACTGTTTCTATTTTGTCAAATGTACTAAGAAATATAAATTCTACTCCTGCATCTTCTAGTTCAAATTTAAGATGCTCGCTAGAGATATTAAAAAATATAGGAATAGTAATGGCACCATTTAAGTGAGCAGCAAAATCAACCATAAGCCACCAAGGACTAGATTCAGCCATAATAGCTAGTTTGCTTTTTTCATTAACTCCAAGTTCTTTTAAACCACAGGCTAAATAAATCACTGTTTTTTTAAACTCTTCAATAGAAAAACTTTTCCAATTTTTATTTTCTAGAAGATTTAAAAACTTATCATTCGTGTAACCATTGGTAATATAGAAAAACAGTTCGTTGAGGGTTTTAATATCTATAATCTTTTTCATGATGTTCTCCTTTAAATAAAGACAACTTTCCACATGTTCTATTACATTATAAATTGATTTTTTTAAGACCTTGCTTAATATTCAAAGCTAATAAAATAATATGCATTATTCACTATTTATTTTCTGGCATATTTAATGCATTTTTGATATACTCCTGATTTAAAGGAAAAAAATATTACAAATAAAAAACTAAATACATTTACTCTTACAGGACTTATTATTGGACCCATACTAGGTTCAGGTGTTATACTTTTGCCACCACTTATCTACAATATGGTAGGAAACTACTCACTATTTGTTTGGTTGGCGATCTTAGTGCTAGGATTTGCATTTGCTCTGATTTTCGGTAAGCTTGCTATTTTGTTTCCCGGTGAGGCTGGGGTATCCCTTGCAACAAAAGAAGCTATGGGTAAGAAGTATCAGCATTTAACTGCCTTTTATCTTATCCTTGCAGTTTTTTTTGGACCCGTTGCTGTTCTTCTTATAGCTGGTGATTTTATACAGGGCTATTTCCCCAATACAGATTTGATTTTTTTGGCATTGGGTATATATGCTATTACATATGCACTTTTACTTATAAAGATAGA
The DNA here is from genome assembly GCA_965306065.1 of uncultured Sulfurospirillum sp. GTDB lineage: Bacteria > Campylobacterota > Campylobacteria > Campylobacterales > Sulfurospirillaceae > Sulfurospirillum_A. The sequence goes on from CBDLTN010000136.1 coordinate 5,184, forward strand.
CTTTTTAGGAAAACTTATGCTTATAGTCTCATCAAGTGTTGCTGTTATATTTTTGCTATCAAGTATAACCATATTGATGCAGACTGAGACTTTTGTTTTTGAATTGCCTGTGTTTGATATGGATAGATTTGGATACTCATTTTTGCTAATTTTTTGGTCGATTGTTGGATGGGAAGTTATAGGAAACTACTCTAATGAAGTCAAAGATGGAAAAACTCTTAAGAATGCAGTTGTATTTTCTGCAATTGCAGTATCAACTATATACTTTTTAATATCATTAGCAGTCTGTTTTTCTGAGTTTCCATTAAAAGGAGTGGAGCCTTTTAAGTTGGTTTGGTTGATAGAACCTATCTTTGGAGTATACTCAAATATTTTACTTGCCTCTATCTCTTTAATTTTGTGTGTTGGAACACTTATTCTTTTTGTAGGAGGAGTTGCTAGGCTTATTTTTTCTTTGAGTGAGAACAAGGCAAACTTTATAACCAAAAAAACATCAAAAAACTTACAAAATGGTACACCTATAGGAGCATTAAATGCTCTGTCTTTTATATACATGATAACTTTGTATTTAGTATATATTGAGTTTTTGACACTAGATAACTTAGTAGCTTTTGCAGATGGTTTTTTTATTGCAAATGCACTTATAGGATTAGTTACAGCAATAATCTTGTTTGAAAAAAGTGTTCTTAGATATAGTGCATTTATCTTGGTTTTTTTATTTAGTATTATACTGTTGTTCTCTAATATCTATATTTTGTTAACTATTTTGGCTCTTTTTGCTTTTACGTATTTCAAACCTTTACATGTAAAGACAAATAGGCAGTAAATACAAGATGGTAAATTTACCGATAAATGATGTCTTAGCAGATATAAAATCTAAACTATGCAAACAAACAAAACTAATACTTCAAGCTCCTCCTGGAGCCGGAAAAAGTACCGTAGTTCCTATCTCTCTTTTAGATGAGCCTTGGTTAAAAGACAAAATGATTATTATGCTTGAACCAAGAAGAGTTGCAGCACGTATGGTAGCAACTCGTATGGCTCAATCTTTAGGAGAAGAGGTAGGGCAAAGAGTTGGTTATCAAGTAAAGATGGACAGTAAATACTCAAAAAAAACTAAGATACTAGTTGTTACAGAAGCTATACTGGTACGAAAACTTCAAAACAATCCAGAGTTAGAAGATGTTGCTTTGATAATTTTTGATGAATTTCATGAGAGAAGTATGCATACTGACTTGTCTTTGGCTCTGTCTTTGCAAGTCCAAGAGTTATTAAGAGATGATTTGAAGATGTTGATTATGTCAGCGACTCTAAACTCTAGTGAACTTATAAAACTCTTAGATGATGTACCAGTGGTTACTTCTTTAGGAAAAGAATATGAAGTAAAGTATAACTATCTTGATACTCATATATCTCAACCAAATTATAAAACTATAAACAGGCTGCTTTTAAATACCACATTAAAAGCATTTAAAGAAGACACAGGGGATATACTGGTTTTTTTAGCCGGCGTTAAAGAGATTAAAGCACTGCAAAACAGACTAAAAGAGAAGATTAAAGATGACGAAGTTTTAATTTTATCTCTATA
>CBDLTN010000137.1:0-6708 GCA_965306065.1 uncultured Sulfurospirillum sp.
CTATAAGTGATGATGAACTTAAAACAAATGTAGAGATAAAGATGTATGATGATGCTGGTTTAGATCTACAAAAAAAATACAAAATTACCTATATAAAAAAAGAGTTGGATTTTGAAGAAAGCATTTTAATTGAAGCTTTTGCAATAGAGATTGATAGGATAACAGAATCTCTTAGCAGTGTTTTAAATCATTCTAAACATATAGACTTTTTAGCACTTCCTTTTTTATCATTTAGCACACTATATAAGAATAAAATTATAGAGAAAAAGAATGATCTTTTTATATATATTGATGAGTATGAAGCTTTTTTAAGTATATATAAAGATGGCAAGTATCTTTCTACAAAATCACTTATGAATTTAGAAGAGATGGTTAAAAAGCTGCAGACTGCTGGGGTGGAAATATCAGTAAGTGAACTAAAAGAGCATCTTTATGAAAAAGGGCTTGATTCAACTACATATGAAAGAGGTGAAACAATACTTTTTAATGAGTTAGAATCTATTTTTTCAACAATGCTTACAAAAGTTAATGATATTGTTGTATACAATAGAAGTGTATTTGGTTTTGAAAAAGTAGATAGAATTTTTCTTAGTATGCAAAATGGTCGCTTAAAAGGGGCAAGAGAGTTCATACATAACTTTGGTATGAGTGATGTAGAAGTACGTGATTTTAATATATTTAGAAATAAAGAAGAGGGTAACTTTTTTGAAAAAATAGTGACTTCATATATTTATAATAAATTAGAAATAAAAGATTTTAGACATAATTTGACTATATTTCAAAGAGAGCCTGCTTTTTATAAAAAAGAGTCTGGTAAAATTTTAATTGTTGCATTTTCTATAGTGGTATTGAGTTTAGCTTATGTAGGAGTAGTTAAATATGAAAATATAGAGTTAAAACAACAACAAGACATTTTACAAAAACAGTATGACATTATGAAAAAAAATCAATCAAAATATAAAAGAAAAATAAATAATGTAAAAAAAGATTTAAAAGCAATAGCGGACAAAAAAGAGATTATGAATAAGAGAGAACAAAATATTCAAAATAGTACAACTCAACTAGAGAATCTAATAAAAGAAAAAAAAGTTTATAGTAGTTTTATATTTGATGTAAATGAACTTTTGAAAAAATACAGACTTTCAACAACAAAGATAATTATAACTGGAAAAAACAGTATGAGTATAGATATTATAGCTGATTATAAAAAAAGAGATAACATTACAAAGTTTATGGAAGATTTGATAAGCAATGGTTTTATTGGTATTACAACAGATGAAATTAAAGCAGATAAAGATATATACATAAGTAAAATAGAGATTCAAAAATGAAAGCATTTGATAATTATCTAAAAACAGCAGATAAAAACCAAAAATTGATGATATTTGCATCATTTATAATAGTAGTTGGCTTTTTATTAAACCATTTTGTACCTCCAATGTTAGAGCGTCAAAATGAACTAAGAGACACAGTAGATACAATACAGCTAAATCTTAGTAGAAACACTACAGGTAAACTTAAAAAACAACTTTTACATCAAAATAAAGAACTAATGAAAATAAAAGAGGAACTTCAAGTACAAAAAGATGAAGTAAACTATGTCATGTCAAATATTTATAAAATAAAATATGCTTTTTTTAATGATATGCGTTGGGCAAATACCTTAGATGATATACTTAAATATAGTGTAAGAAAAGATTTAAAAATAAACTCTCTAAAAAGTAATGATATTGTAGATGACTCAAAAAATATTTTTAAACTAAGAAAAAATATAGAGTTAAATGGTGTTGGAAAGTATGCAGATGTTGTATCTTTGATTCAATACATAGAGAATTTTGAAACTCTTTTAGAGTTTGATATTATTGATATGAGCTTAGTAAAAGAGGGTGTTGAGTTTAATTTTAAGATAAGTGTTTATGGAGTTGGACTATGAAATGGTTTATGATTTTTGTAATGGTTATAAACCTATATGCGTTGGATTTGAAGCAACGTATAGAAAAGCTAACACTTGCACCTATAAAAAACAATATAGTTCAAATAAGTTATGATCCATTTAAAAAAGGCAAAGAGATAATTAACAATACTTTTGATAAAAAACCTCAAGAACAGACTCTTCATATTACAACAGTCTTAAATGGCAAAGTATTTGCTAACGCTAATTGGCATAAAGAGGGCGATAAAGTTAAAGGATATGAAATTATACAGATAAGAGATGATAGTGTATTAGCTAAAAAGAGTGGAAAAATAATCAAGTTTGGTATAAAAAGAAAAAAAAGTATAGTAAAAGTAGAGGATAAATAATGAGGTTTATAGTAGCGTTTATAATAGTATCGGTTTTCTCATTGAATCTTAGTGCAAATTGTAAAAATAAGTTTTTTTCATTTAGTATAAAAGAGACAAATGGACAGAGTATAACGATAATGGATGTAATAGAAAATATTTCAGACGAGTGTAAGATGACTATTGTTTTTGAAGATACTGATGTAAAAAAAGCACTTACTAAAAAACTTAATTATATAAATGTGGAAGATTATTCATTAAAAGACTTACTTGATTTAATGTTAAGTGAAAATAACATTTTTTATGAGCTTAAAAATAGTCAAAAAATATTGAAACTTGCTAATTTTAAAACAAAAACATATTTTATAGATTATGTTAGTTTTTCACAGAGAAAGAGTTCTACTAATAAAGTAATAAAAACGGGTTCTTCTGGTGAAGGGTCAGACTCAACTACAATGGATTTTGTTTCTGAGTTTAAGTTTTGGGATAAGATTTCAGAAGACGTAGGATATATTTTGCATAGAGATGAAGATACACATCAGATTATGAGCAAAGTGTTGATAAATCAAGAGGCTGGTATGCTTACTGTAACAGGAACGAAAAAACAACTCTCCAGGGTAGAAAAGTATATAACATCTTTGATGAAAAGATTACATAAAGAGATACTTCTTGAAGCAAAAATAATAGAAGTTATCTATACTGACAATCATACAGAAGGTATAGATTGGAGCAAGTTTGAGTTAAGTATAAATGCTAGCTCAGATGCACTTCGTTCTCGTATATCAGATGGAACAGTAGTAAATACTCTTAAAAAACCAAACTATCTTGTTGGATATGATTTTAAGATGGATGGTCTGATAAAGTTTTTAAAAACACAAGGCGATGTTAATATTGTCTCAAATCCAAAAGTAATGACGCTAAATAATCAACCAGCTATTATAAATGTGGGAACAGAAGTAAACTACAGATACCAAACAGAAAGTACAACAGATTTGTCATCTGATAGTGGCAATACAGCAATTAGTTATGAAAATGACTCTACTTTTGTAGGTGTTACGCTTGATATTACTCCACAAGTTACTAAAAATGATTATATTATTTTAAAGATAAATCCTGTTATTAGTGAACTAGTAAAAGAAGACCAACACGTAGATGAAAATGGTATACCTATTTTAGCTCCTGATATAAAGATAAAACAACTCTCATCAATAGTAAAAGTAAAGAACAACAATAAAGTTGTTATAGGTGGTTTGATAGCGAAAAATGAAGAGTTTGAAGATACTAGTGTACCAGGACTTGCTTCTATTCCATTTTTAGGAGAAGCATTTAAAAGTAGTGCAAAAGTTATAAAAAATGGTGAACTTATTATTGTAATAACTCCACGTATAGTAGATGGTCATCACAATCCAACTTTGGATGATCTTGCTGAAAGAAAATAGAGAATATAAATGAGAGACTTTGAAGCAGCAGGAATTTTATTTAGAGATGATATAAATCCAAAGTACTATTTTGATAGTAGTAGTGCAGAAATTGCAAAGAACAAAATAAAAGAAGCCATAGATGAGAGAAATGCTCCTTTGATTTTTTTAATAGGAGATCCGGGAGTTGGTAAGAGTTATATCTTAAAGCTATTAAATAGCAAAATAAAAAACGGACAACTTACTGTTTTTATAGACCATCCATTTTTTGATAAAAGAGATCTATTAAAACTTCTTTATGAAGCAAAAGGTATGGATTTTAATAGAGATATTAATTTTAATACTTTAAAAGATGAGCTTATAAATGAGTATAAAGATACAACACTCACAATCTTTATAGACGAAGCACAGCTCTTAAATGAAGAGCAGTTTGAACTTATACGAATACTAAGTGATACCAAAGTTTTACAGTTTGTTCTTTCAATGCATAAAGAAGAGGGTTCAGTTATCTTAGATAAGAAGCATTTCAAGTCACGTACAAAAGTAGTAATTAACTATGGTAAGTTAGATGTTAATGAAGTTTATAGATATATACAAAGTTCGTTAATCTCTAATTCTTATAGTGAGATAGCTTTAATGTTTTCAAAAAAAGATGCTAAAAGAATAACAAAATATACAGAGGGTAATTTTAGAACAATAAAGAAATTTTTATATGTTTTGATGAAGTTATTGAACTATGCAAAAATACATGGTATAAAAAAATACCAAAAACTTCACCCTGATTTAATAACTATGGCGGCGCTTGATTTAGGGATGATTAATGACTAACACAAGATTTGAAGATTTAGAAAAAAGAGCAAAAGCATTAAAGGTTAAACAATATATTAAAGTATTTGTAGTTTTATCTACCCTTTTGGCAATAGGTTATTATGTTATAAGTATTAAGCAGTTAAAAAAAGTTGATAATCCTTTACATGTAAATAAAACAGTAAAAATGCAAGAGCCAAAACCTACCCCTAAAGTTCAAAAATATGAGGCTGTAATACAAGCTAAACCAGAACCTAAAGCAGTAGAAAAAAAGATTATTGTTGAAAAAAAAGAGATTCAATATGACACGATAAAACTTTCACCTACTATTAATTTAGGTAATAAGGAAACATTAGAAACCAAGTCTAATGAAGAGATTAAAATTGAAAAAGAGCCTAAAAGAAATAAAATATCTTTGAAAGTAAAAGAGGTAAAAAGTGAAGAAGCTTTATTAGAGAGGTTTAAAGTTGCCGGTGATTTTGAATCTGCTATGGGTCTAGCTAATCTTTATTTTGAAGAAAAAAAGTTTGAAAAGAGTATTTATTGGTCAAGAAAAGCAAGTAAACTGACATCTGGTGATGAAATAGCTTGGCTTGTTTATGCAAAATCAAAACATGCTTTAAGTAAAACTGATGAAGCCATAAAAGCTTTGCAATTATATCTTGAGTACTTTAGTTCAGAAGAGATAGAAAAACTACTAAAACTTTATAGGAACAAAAAATGAGAAAATTAATTCTATTAACGATGTTTTTACATGTAAGTCTTTTTGCATATACTCATGATGACCTTAAAAGAGATTATCATGAGAAAAAATATAAGGATGTTTGTATTAAAAGTGCCGTTTTTTATAAAAATGCTGAAAAAAATGAAAACATACTCTCTATTATTGGAGATGCTTGTGCAAAAGTTGATTATATAAATCCCCTAGGTTATATTGTAAGAGGTTTAATTTCAACTCCAGAATTTAGAGAAAATGGATCATATTTTGCTACTCTAGTTTTACAAAAAAAACTTATTTATCAGTTTATGAATGATGGAATTGACCTTAAAAACTTAAGATTACCACGCTCTGAGCATACACTGTCCATAGTTTTTGAAAATCTTGTTACTAAAAACTATACAAATAAAGAGGGTAAAATAGTTATAAAAACTGATACAAAAGAGTATAGAGTGTGGATAACTAATAAGAAGAAAAAAGTTGTACATGTAGAAGAGTACAAAAATAATGAAAAAATAAAAACTCACTGGTACTTATAATGATACGTCAAAAAATACGTATAGGAGATATTCTAGAAGAAAAAGGCTTTATAACTAATGCTCAATTAATGAGTGCCTTAAAAGAACAAAAGCAGAGTAACTTTTCAAAAAAACTAGGTGAGATTTTTGTCCAAAATGGATATATAACTGAAAAAGAGTTTACAGAACTTTTAGCAGATCAGTTAAATATAGACTTTATTGACCTTTATGGTATAGATGTTGATTATCAACTCATGAGTAGTTTTTCAATAAATATGCTAAGAAATGCAGATGCGGTTGTTTTTTTAGAAGATGAAGAGTACATACACGTAGCAGTATCAGACCCACTAAACTATGAAGCAATAGAACTATTAGAACGAAGTATAGCCACAAAACCAATAAAACTTCATGTCTCTTTGCATAATGATATTTTATATGTTTTTGATAGATTAGAAATAATCTCAACTACAAAAGCCATAGTAGCAAATATAAAAAGAGAGATAAGCGCAGGTACATATAAAAGTGATACTGAACAAAGCTCTATAATGCAACTAATAGAACAAATTGTAAAAAGTGCTATAAAAGCAAAAGCTAGTGATATACATATAGAGCCTTCTAGTTTTAATGTTTCAGTAAGAAGTAGAGTTGATGGAGTTTTAAGAGAAAATTTTGTATTTGATTTAGAAGTTTATAATGCTCTGGCATCTCGTATAAAGATTTTAGGAAACTTGGATATTTCAGAAAAAAGAAAATCGCAAGATGGACGTTTCTCTATGGATGTTGATAATAACAAATATGACTTTAGACTCTCAACAGCCCCTACTATGCACGGTGAGTCAATAGTAATGAGAATATTAGACGCAAATAAAATTCTTCTTAAGCTAAAAGATTTAGGAATGGAAGAAAAAAATCTAAAAATATTTAATGAGATACTTAGCTCTCCTTATGGAATAGTTTTCATTACAGG
>CBDLTN010000138.1:0-6499 GCA_965306065.1 uncultured Sulfurospirillum sp.
AAAGAAGACACACCTATAAAAGAAGATACACATGCACTTATAAATCTTCAAGGTATCACTGGATTGAGTTATATTGAACTTGAAGGTGGTACACATGAATCAGCTTTTTTAAAAACAGGAATAACAAAAAAAGATTATGGTGTTATACAAACAGAAGATTCTATAATAGAAAGAGTTGATAAAACTTTGACAACTATAGGCACAAAAACAGCAAATATGCTAGATAGAACAAATGAAGTTATGAGTGAAACAAACTTGAAAAATTTTGAAAAAGTATTAATAAATTTAGTACAAGTTACAGAATCTATGAATAAGACTCTTGAGATGATATATTCAAAAGATAAAAAGATAAATAGGGTTTTAGAAAAAGGAATAGAGTTTGAACAAGCTGTTATAGATTCAGCTGATGAAGTAAAAAAGATGGCAAAAAATATAGGAATTACAAGTCATGATACTCTTGTAAGTATGCAAGAGGCATCAGCTACAACTTCTAGAGTTATGGGTGCACTTGATGATAAACTTAAAGAGGGTAAACTCGATATTGATGTGATTGTAAGAGAAAACCTTTTACCATTTCAAAATGATTTGAATGATTTAAGAACACTTATAATTGAAGCAAGAGGTTTAGTTAGTGAGATTAGAGATAGTCCTAGCGATATATTTTTTAAAGAGACAAATTTAGAGTTGGCACCTTCTGAGGAGATTGGAAAATGAGATATATAGTTTTAATAGCGATTTTATTTTTTGCTGGTTGTAGTATTAAAGATATAGAAAAAAGACCAGATAACTATAGGCTTGAGCCAAAAAATATTTTACATGTAAGTAAAAAACAAGATGAAAGAGTTCTAAGAATACAGCGTGTTGAGGGTGATAGTGCAGTTATAACAAGATCAATTTTGTATAAAAAAGATGGAGCATTAAAACCTTATAAGTATGGAAGGTGGAGCGAACTTCCTGCAACAAGGCTTCAAGAGATTTTCACTGAAGCCATAGAGATTCAAAAGATTTTTAAAGCAACAGTAAACAGTCGTTCATACGCAATGGCAGATTTGATTTTGGAGAGTAGTCTTGAAAACTTTGAAGAGTTATATACAGATAAAAAATCGAGTGTACATGTAAAGATACGCTTTAGACTTATTCAAAGACAAGGAGCAAAGATACTAGATACTATTCTAGTAGATGTAACTAAACCAGTAGAACAAAAAGGTGCAAGTGGTGTTGTATTGGCTTACAATAGTGCAGTTGAAGAAGTTGTAGTAAGATTAAGCGAGTGGTTAAATGACTAAACAAAACAGTTTTGACATACATAAGGTTTGGATGAGTTTAGCAGCATTTATCATAGTAATAGCAGGGATAAAAGCAGCGTCTTCAATTGTAATACCATTTTTGTTATCAATATTTATTGCTACTGTTAGTGCTCCTGCAATTTTTTGGTTAGAAAGACTTAAACTTCCTCGTATACTTGCTTTTTTGATAGTACTCTCTTTTGTTGTATTTGTACTTTTTGGTTTTGGGTATATTCTTTCTACATCAGTAGATAGTTTTCTCTCAAATACACCACAATATACAGCGAAGATTATGGATATGGTAGGCTCTTTTAAAGAAATATTAGATCGATTTGGTATAGAAATATCAAAAGCAGATTTGGAAGCTATGTTTGACCCATCTGGACTTCTGAATTTTGCGGGAGGATTTTTAAAATCTTTTAGTACAGTTTTATCAAAGTCATTTATCATCTTTTTGGGTGTTACATTTATGCTTTTTGAGACTTCAAGCCTGAAAACTAAAATGTATCTTCTCTCCAAGCAAGACGAATCTGACGAAAATCCATTTGAAAAATTTAGTCAAAAATTAAATAGTTACCTTGCTATAAAAACAGTAATAAGTTTTGTAACAGGTATTTTAGTAACAATTGGTCTTACTATTATAGGAGTAGACTTTGCACTTCTTTTAGGAGTTATTGTATTTTTGTTAAACTATATACCTAGTATCGGCTCAGTTATTGCAGCAGTTCCTGCTGTACTTGTTGCACTTGTTGGGCTTGATATAAGTAGCGTCTTTTGGGTGATAACTCTGTATTTAGTTATAAATGTAGTAATGGGTAATGTAGTAGAACCTCGTTATATGGGAAAGGGTTTAGGTTTATCAGTAGTTGTGATTTTCTTTTCTCTTATTTTTTGGGGTTGGGTTTTAGGCTCAGTTGGTATGTTCTTAGCCGTCCCTCTTAGTATGACAATAAAATTGGCATTTGAATCACACCCGTCAACTAAGGATATTGCAATGTTATTAAGTTCAGTAGATAAAAACTCACAATAAAAACACAGTTATAGGATAAAGTTTGTTATGAAAAAAGTTATATTTAGTTTGGTTTTTTTAGTAGTGTCACTAATAGCGAAGACAGATTTTTCTGAAATGAGCACAGAAGAGCTTTTGGCGATGATAGGTTATGTAAAACCTGTTAACCAAAAAAGTTTTGCAAAAGAGTTAGAACTTAGATACCCAAAAATGAGTAAAAAAGAGAAGAGTATCTATATTAAAAATCTTGATAAGTTAAAAAAATGAGTTCTGCAAAGATACTTTTTTTGGAAGATGATACAAATCTCAATGAGACTGTAACAGAGTTCTTAGAAGAGCATGGGTTCATTGTTGATAGTGTTTATGATGGAGATGAGGCAGAAGCAAAGATATATGAAAACTCTTATGATCTATTTTTATTAGATGTGAATGTACCTGGGATAAATGGATTTGAACTTTTAAAAAATTCACGTGAAAGTGAAGATAAAACTCCTGCTATATTTTTGACATCTTTAAACTCTATAGATGATGTTAGTGATGGTTATGATAGTGGTTGTGATGATTATATACGTAAACCTTTTGAGCTTAAAGAGTTGCTCTTAAGAGTAAAAACACTTATAAAAAGAGAGTTTTTTCACTCTAAAAAAGAGTCGATAAAAGTCAATGAAAATATAGAGTATGATACTACTACAAATTCTTTACATGTAGAAGGAAAAGAGGTTCAGCTTCAAAACAAAGAGGCGACACTTTTAAAATTATTTTTACAAAGAAGAGAAGAGGTGATATCTCATGAAGTTATTCTTGATACTCTTTGGGGGTATGATGAGGATGCAAGTGACGATGCACTTAGAACTTATATAAAAAGACTTAGAAAAATCATAGGGAAAGAGAGAATCATCAGTGTCAAAAGGCTGGGATACAAATTTACTCTCAAGTGAGAAAAAAACTTTACGCTCCTTTTTCTTGCTTTATATACTATTTACAATAACTCTATTGTCTGTATTAGGGGTTATTTATTATAATTTTCAAAAAGACTTGATGCTTCAAAAAAATAGATTAGAGCTCTCTTATCTTGCTAATGAACAGATACTAAAACTAAAATCATTACATGTAAATTTTGACAAAAATAGAATATATCCAAGAGATACTAGATTTAAATCTGCTATTTACGATAGTTCTAAAAAAGAGATTTTTTCTACATTTTCTCAAAAAAAGATAAATTTTAATGAAGTCATTTATATGCAAGATGACAAAATTTACCTTATAAAAGAGCCGGAATCTTTTTATCTAGGAACAAAATATCTTGTTTTGGAAGTGCCAAGTGATGAAAAATGGATTGGTAGTGTTTATAATACCTTGATTGTATATGGTATAGTTATTTTTTTAGTACTTGTATTTTTTGGGTACTTTTTACTTAGGTTACTTTTAAAACCAATGCGTGAGGCAATAGAGCTTTTAGATAGGTTTATAAAAGATACAACACATGAACTTAATACTCCTGTAAATGCAATCATGTCAAATATAGAGATGATAGATAGAAGCAAGTTGGATGAGAAGTTAGCAAGGAAGATTAAACGTATAGATATAGGAGCAAGAACAGTTTCAAATCTATATCAAGATTTAACATACCTAACGTTAGCCCACAAGATAGTCTCCAATGATGAAAAGATAGATTTAAAAGAACTTATTGAAGAGAGAATAGAGTATTTTTCTCTATTTTGTGATTCAAAGAAACTTGATGTTAGCTTTACATGTAAAGAACATATGAGCTTACATATTGATAGAAAGAAGATAATAAAACTTTTAGATAATCTAATCTCAAATGCTATAAAATACAATAAAATTAAAGGTAGTATAGACATAGAGTTAGGTAAGAACTACTTTGAGGTATTGGATAGTGGAAGAGGCATAAATAAGCATAAGATTGATGAGATGTTCCAAAGATATGCAAGAGCAGATGAGAGTGTGGGAGGATTTGGAATAGGGCTTAGTATAGTCCATATGATTGCCCTTGAGTACTCTTTACATGTAAGCATAGATTCTAAGGAGTCACAATGGACAAAAGTGAGAGTATCATGGTAAAGTTTATAATTATAATTCTTTTAAATGTAACGCTTTGGGCGGATGTTTATAGTAAAAATTGTGTAGCATGCCATAAAGAGATGCCTGTAAAGATTGATAAGTTTTTTTATAGGTATTTGTTAAAATATAGCAGTGAAGAGAATCTAAAATCTGCACTGATAAGTTATCTGAAAAATCCTACAAAGGATACAACCATACTTCAAGAAGGACTTTTAAACCGTTTTGGAGTAAAAGAAAAAACAACTTTAACTACTAAAGAGTTAGAAAAAGCTGTTGATAAGTACTGGGAAATTTATAAAGTTTTTGGAAAATTAAAATAATTCACGATTTCTACACTTTTTTATTTTATACTTTTAAAGTTTTATCAATAGGTAAACTTTCAATTGGCGGTATTTAACTTTAGCATATCAAGTTAAAAAAACAAAATAAAAAGGATAAAAAATGAAAAAAATAGCATTAGCACTAGCTTTAGCAGCAGCGTCAACACTCTTAGCAGCAGATGGAGCAGCATTATACAAAAAATGTGTATCATGTCATGGAGTAAACGCAGAAAAAAAGGCTTTGAACAAAGGTAAAATTATACAAGGATGGAGCAAAGAACAATTAGTGAACTCTTTAAAAGGTTATAAAGATGGTAGCTATGGTGGAGCGATGAAGGGACTTATGAAGGGTCAAGTTGCATCATATGATGATGCAAAGATTGAAGCTGTTTCTGAGTATATCACAACATTAAAGTAAATAAATAAAGTTTAGATTTAGGGGCTGACCCTAAATCTAAACCTACTGAATTTTCTTTAATACGATGACTCTTTTGTTGTCATGTTTTAGAACTTGAAGTCCACACTCTTTTGCCATGAAAGATATACTTTTTGGTGTAAAAAAAGTTATGTGTGTAGGATCTCGTCTATACCACCACTTTAGAAAATCATCTTTTTTGTCAGTATGAAAAAGTGTCATTAATGATATTGTTCCATTAATATTTAAGCGTTTTGATAGCATCGTTAAAACTTCTTTTGGGTTTTGTAGATGCTCAAAGACTTCAGTTGAAGTGATGAGGTCATATTTTTTATTTTCGTAAATCTTTTTTGGTTGATAGAATTTGTCAAAATGTTCTACATGTATATCTCTTCTTTTTAAAAGTTCTGCTAAAACAGGTGTAGGACCACTTCCAAAGTCTAAAGCACTTTTTACATGTAAACCTTCAAGAGTATAATCTAAAAAATCATTAAACATCTTTACATAACCTTCATTCTCTAAGCTGTTGTTATGATTGTCATATTGATTTTTTTCATCGTTGTTAGTAACGTAAAATTTTTTATCTAAAAATATCAGTTCACAATGAGAACAGTGGTAAAATCTTTTTTTTAACTCAGTATCCTCAAAGTTTGTGCTTTGAGTGTTACATATCTTACATTTCATAAAGTTTCCATAAATTTAGTAAAGGTTTATTTACTAATTAAGTTATTTATCGCTATTATATCATTTATGTATAAGATAGCAATAACCTTAGTGATAATAATAGTTTTTTCTTTACCCTTTATTGATCTTGACTCTAAATACGAAGGTCAGGAGATTAGATTGGGGATGAGCGGACCTTTTAGTGGAAGTTTACATACTCTTGGAGATGAGCTTCTTTTAGGAGTAAATACATATTTTAAATATGTAAATGAGCAAGGTGGAGTACATGGAAGATTTTTTAGAGTTATTAAAAGAGATGATAAGTACGAGCCAAAAATAACAGCAGAGAATGCAGAAGAGTTAATTAAACAACAAAAGGTATTTGCACTTCTTGGGTTTATAGGAACACCTACTAGTAAAGTTGCTTTACCAATTGCTATGAAACACCGAGTACCTTACATTGGAGCATTTACAGGGGCTGAATTTTTAAGACAATTTCCAAGAAATCCTTTAGTTTTAAATGGACGAACAAGTTATAGTAAAGAGATAGAGTCTTTAGTGAAGTATTTTGTTGATGAAAAAGGATACAAAGAAATAGCTGTTTTTTATCAAAATGATAGTTATGGTCGCTTAGGACTGATGAGTGTAAAAGAGGCTCTTAAAGAGAGAAAAATGTCTTTAGTTGCTGAAGGTAGTTATAAAAGAAATACTCTCTCTGTTGGAC
>CBDLTN010000139.1:0-6486 GCA_965306065.1 uncultured Sulfurospirillum sp.
TCAGTATAGTTCCTTACATCTTCTTTTATATCATTAGTCAAGTCTTCAAACTCACCATTTGCTCTTCTTACATAGATAATAGTTGTCAAAAAACTAATAACCAATATAGCCAATGCAATAGGAAATGCCACTGTAGTAACACCTGCACCAATTTTAGTAGCTAAAATCTCTTTGTTAAATGCGATAGTCATAATATATGTGTAAAACATTACAAGTACAAATATACCCAACTTTATACCAAAACTATTTCTTTTTGATACCAACTCTTGATACTTAGGATTGTTTTCAATCCTCTGAACTAACTCCTCTTGCATAGCAATCCTTTTTTGTTTTAATAGTAATTATACAAATAAAAAAACTAACATATGTACAAAATACGTACAAAATTTTTAAAAATATGCATTTTATGTAAAAAAGTAACATATATTTCTATTTATAAGAAAAAAGCACAAACGATAGTAGCTTAAGCAAATAGTTGCTGCATTAAATATGTACATATTTGTAACACTTATTTTTAATAATGTATAGTTTCTATACATTATGTACATTTTATTTTGTAAATTTTTATAAAATAAAAATCTTGAGAGATAAAATGTAACTTGTGGTGAACTTTTAACTCTTCAAACCATAAGATTTTTCAGCTTTTTTTTCGTATTGTATAAGTACATTAAACACTAAATTTGGCAGGAGGTGTATAATGCGTTTAGTTCTTATAATACTTATCATGTTCAATTTCTTGATAGCAAAAACAATCCAAACTCCCTTTGAAACACTAAAATCTATACACTTTTTAGGAAAAATCACTTCTAAAAACTTTGAAACTAAGCAGATATGGCTTAAAGATTTTGAAATAAAGATAACAAAGTATCTTTTAGATAACGGTTTTAAAAATGATGTAGGAAAACTATATAAAAAAAGCATGAATATACCAGCAGATAAAATAAATGACAATAAAGATATGTCTAAAAGATATATGATGCTAGCAACAAATAAATTTGATTTACAAAAACCTACATTAAAAGTAATGATAAATTATCTTGATGAATCATATCCTGATTATAAAGATATGGTTATGCAAAGAGCTAAAGGCATTGAAGAGACGAAAAAAAAATTAATGAAACAACCTTTGAAAATCTCTCAGCAATTTTTTGTGTATAAAAACAGTTACTCTGGATTTGATATAACTTTTACAGAACAACATACTCCTTTAGATGAACAAGAAGGTGGGCGTTTACGTATAGGTGTGTTTGATGTTGATGAGGATAGTTACCTTTTTATAGAGGATAAACTCAGTTTTAAACTCTGGCTTGAGCCAAAAACAAAAAATACAATTGTAAAACTAAAAAAGTTGATAGAAAAAGAGATATATGATTTTTATAAACCTAAAGAACAACTTGCGTATAAATACGTGCCTAAAAAACAAGAAGTAATCACTACACAAAAGTTGGTTATAACAGCAGTTGCTGATGATAGTGATTCTAGTAGGGTAGAGTGTGATTCAGGACTTACTCTAAATAATGAAAACGTATCAGAGCAACTTGATACGATAGATGCATATATCTATAAAATAGCTCCATTTAATGATGATTTTCTATTACCAGAAAAAAGTGATGGTATAGCATGGAAAAGTTTTTATTGGAAACATAAAGAAATAAGTTTAACAAAAAAACTCTCCAAACTAGGTGATAAAGAAAAAGAGTTTTTGATACTTTTGCGTAATTTTGTAGATGAAGAAAAATATGAGTTAAAAAAGTTTTTTATCCAAGAAGAACTTTCAAAAATTGAAATTTTGTTTCATAAATACTGGAGTAAAAATAAAATTCAAAATAAACAGATTGAGGATTTTTTGTTATCTGTTGATGTAGTAGATTTAGTCGCACTTGGGATTAGGTCTAAAAGCATAATTTTTTGATTGATATAGTACAATACACTAATAATAATTTTAGGAGATATAAATGAAAAAAGCACTTTTGTGCATCGGTAATGAGATAAGAGGGGATGACGGTGTGGCTATTGCTGTAGGTCGATTGGTTGAAGAGCATTTACCTGAGTGGAAAGTGTTTTTCGGTTATGACACACCAGAAGATGAGCTTGAATCTTTAAAAGAGTTTAATCCTGATGTTATAGTGGTGGTTGATGCAATGAGTGGTTATAAAGAAGGAGAAATACTGTTTTTGGATCTTAGTGAAAAACGTACTTACGTATACGCTACACATGACCTCCCTACACCAATACTTTTAACTCACTTAAGAGAAATATGCAAAAAAACCATCTTTGTAGGTATTTATGTTTTACTTGAAAATGTTTTACATTTCACTGAGGGTTTAAGCGAGAAGGCAAAAGACTCTACTCTTAAATCTCTTGAAAAAATTAAAGAATTCAATGAGCTCATAGATAAATAACATATAAAAAATATTCCAATTATCTAATAATTGGAATATACATCTTAATTACTGCACTTATCTTAAATAATTTCTATTTCTTCATTTTAAAACCTATATTTGTATATATACAATACAATTTTTTTAAAAATTAAAAATAAATAAAAATATGCCAAAAACGGCACAAAAACGGCTAAAATATATGATATGATATTATATTTTTATTATATATGAAGAAAAATATAAAAAAGGGGGAGCCCAAGTGCAATTATCTCTAAATATATCATACAACCTAAGTAAAAACTTGATGACTACTGCAAGAAAATATGCTAAAAATGCATATTAGTTAAAGGTGTTTATATGTCAATATTAAATCAAAAAGTACCACTTGATAAGGCTTATGATACTACAAGTAGACTAGATTGTGAGTATAACCAAAGTAGCAATATCATCACTGTTAGTTGTTCATTGATTGATGCTTTAACAATCAATAATGGATGTTTTAAAAAAATAGTCTTTGATTTTAACCTACCTATATGGACACTTGTAAGTAAAAAAGGTGGACGTATTGAATTTCAAGACAATACATTTGAATTTGTAGGACAATCTCTCTCAAGCCTCAGAAAAGAAAACAGTCTTTTAGATTTGACTGCTATTGAGATACATCCTTTTGCAAGTTTTAACCTTAAGATAACAAATGGACTTACTTATAAAATAATAAATCTCTTAAAAAAAACATCTGAACAAATCTCATCTTTAGCAAAAAGTGATAGCTCTGTTTTATATGCTTTAGTAAACTTGAAATCTTATGCTATAGAAGGAGATAATATAGGTTCTGAAACTTTTACAGATTCGTATATAGATGAAAAGGCATCAATGCTTTATTGGCGTAATATAGGGAAAACTAATAAATCATTGACTGATAAAGTTGAGATAGAATCAACTAAACACAATACTCACTCACTGCAGACAAAAGAATGTATAGATGTCTTATCATAGTATGTGATTAAATGAAATTTTTTATACGAATAGATAAAAGAGCAGGTTCAAAAAATATGTTACAAAATGAAATAATATGATAATAATTATCATTATGATAAACTCTTTACATGTAAGGGCTTGAAAGAACCTTTACATGTAAAGAGGTGGTTGTATATAAAGGGGCAAAGAATGAGGGGAAGAAAAACGGTTACATGTAACAAACATACATAATCTAAAGGGAATCATAAATGAATGATAATACAAAAAAGGCATGGATAGTTCAGTGAAAATAGATACTTTTAGCTTTCAAAAATATGGCTCTCTAAAAGGAGAAGTACAATCCATAGGTAATGATGCAATAGACGATGAAAAACTAGGCCCTGTTTATGAGATAAAAATCATCCCCAAAAAATCATCCTTAAATGTTGAGGGAGAAGATAAGCCAATTGAATCAGGTATGAGTGTAACTGCTGAGATTAAGGTGGGAAAAAGAAGGATAATAGAGTTTTTTATATATCCCCTTAAAAAGTATATGGATGAAGGTATGAGTGTGATATAGATGATGGTTTTTATATCTAAAGAAAATTCTTGATTTAAGATAAAGGAGTTGGAAGGAAATTTTAGATAAAATACGCATGTTAAATAGGTGGTAATAAATCCAATAGTGTAAATATAAAACAAAAAAGGGAAGAAATATTGTTAACATTAGATGAGTTAAAAACAAGTGGAATTTGGCCTGCAAATAAACCGTTTACTGAAAAGTCAGGTGAAGATGAGTTAAAAGAACTCGGTTTAGAGATGTTTTATTCTGGTAAAAATGGTGATCTTTATTTGATTCCAGATGCGAATAAAGATGTTGCTTTGCTTATGAGATCAGATAGAGTTTCTGTGTTTGATATTCCTATTAATGATACAATAGAAGGTAAGGGTAAAGTTCAAAATAGCATATCTATGCTTGGAGCAAATTATGCGAAAAGTATGGGACTGAAAACTGCTGTGGATTTTGAGTATGAAATCAAAAATCTTCCTGCTGAGTTCAAAAATAGAAGTCAAGTTATCGAGCTGTGTAGACCATTTGAAGTTGAAATAGACGAAGAGGTTGTTCAACTTGAACTTATTTATAGAAACTATTTGACTGGTTCTTTATATAAGGCATATAAAAATGGAAATGACCCGTATAATCTAAAACTAGAAGAGGGCTTAGAAGAGTGGCATAAGTTTGATACTCCTATCTTTACCCCGACAACAAAAGGTGAAACTGATGAGCCACTTTATGGTGATAAAGTATCGGCTAAAATTCCTGAAATAGCTAAAGAAATGGAAAACCTTTTTAAAGATTTTAGTAAATATGCACAATCAAAAGGCATCACTGTCATCGACACAAAGTTTGAAGTGTTTTTAAACTCAAATGGTGATTGGGTACTTGGAGATGAAGTTCTAACTCCTGAGAGTAGTAGGTTTATCATGTCATCTGATTTTGAAGCTGGTAGTTATAAGTCTATGGATAAACAGATTATCAGAAATCATGCTACTAAAGACGGATGGAAAGAAAGATGGACAAAAGAGAAAGAAGCAACACCAAATAAAAAGTTTTTAGAAGCTTCTATCCCTAATGAGATTAAACAAGAAGTAGTTAAGGGATACGAGTATATATACTCCTTGCTAAAAGATTAATCTAGTTATAGAAGTAAGCAGATTTGGTTGTAAATATGTCAAATCTGCTTAATTTGTAATTTTAATTCTTGCTCCATTTTGTTCTACTGTGATAGTTTTACCTTTTTGAGTTAATGTTGCATTTAATTCAAAAGTATTTGATTCTTGTAGTCTTCTAGCTTTTGTTATTTGCCTAAATATGCTTAAGTCTTCCACATCACTTGATAAAAAGTTTTCAAGTTGTAGTGCTGTTGTAATGTTGTTCTCTTTTAAAGTAGTTCCTAGTAAGTTTATAGAGTTGTTTAAGGTATTATTGCTTTGAGTAGACTCTATAATCGCAAAAACAATAATAGCAATTTTAAGTTCATTTTCTTTGTAGTCTATATTGTCTTTTTTTAACATTTGAATTATCTTTTTTTGTAAGTTCTTGGATATTTCTGATTCTTTTTCTATCTCATAAGCTTCCATCAAGAAATACAGTATAGATTTGTAAGTACATATTGCGTAGTTTTTTCCGTTATCGTTTGTTATCATATTTTTAGTCTCCTTTTAATGTATAAGTATATATAAATAAAATAAATAACATTTTAATTACGAGTAAGTTTGAAGATAGTGTATAACTATTTGTTTTAGTTTTAAATATTATATTAATGGATTTAAGTAAATGGTGTCAAGAGAGGGAAGGACTAATTAGAGAAATATAAAACCATAAATCCCTATATTTAGGGCTTTTTAGCTATGTGTTTTTATAAATTTTACTAAAATATAGTCATTTTTGGCGCAATTTTGGAACAGTTAATATAAGCAGAACTATTACAGTGTAAGACATTTATATGTTAGTAACTCCAAATGGATTATTGCATATCTCATCTATCATATCACTCATCAATGAAAGTTGATAAGCTTCAACTCTTTGCCTTGTATAATATTCATTTGATAATTTAAAAAGATTATCAGTCCACTTTCCTTTATCTAAGGACAAAGAAATAATTACCCCTTTACTAAAACCAATATGTTCATCAACATTATCTAGTATAGGATGAATAATTTTAAATTCACAGTCTTCATAATTAGTATGTACTAATTGAATAGTATCTGTATCATTTTTTAATATTCTATTACATGTAGAACAAGCAAGAACAAAATTTAATGGTTCAAATATGAAATTTGGATGTATAGATTTTGGTGCAATATGTTCTCTATCTCCATCTAGCTGCAAATCTCCATCATTTTTTACAGTAGGGTTAAGTTTTGACATACAATAAGCACATTTTCCATCTTGAATATCCAGTAGTTTTACTTTAATATGTTTTTTAACTCTACCCATATCTGCACAGCGTATATCCCATGATTCTTTTACTTTAGGTACTGTATCAATATATCTTTGCATTTCTTGAGTATATGATATAAAACTAGTAAGATTTAACATTATAATCAACCTTTATTAATAATATATTTACTTACTGTATCT
>CBDLTN010000140.1:0-6478 GCA_965306065.1 uncultured Sulfurospirillum sp.
AGAAGCTAAGCAGAAGTAATATTGATCTTTATTAATATCTTTACATGTAAAGCTTTTTTCGATAGATTCACGTAATCCATCTATCTTTTTTGCATTTTCTTTTGAAAAATAATTACGTTTTAGGGCATAGTTTTTATATATAAATCCTTCTTTAGGTTCATATATAATTTTACTCAAATCATAAGTAGAGGTATTTTTAATCTTGTTGTAAATAATAGCATATGCATAAGGTTCAATATCATTGGCTATGACTTTTTTAACTTTTGTTTTAAAATGTGCCCCTACAGTTCCCATTCCAGAAAATAAATCACAAAAAATTTTATCATCAAGTATTTCTATCTCCTTTTTAATAGTTCGCTCAATAAATTTTAATAAATGCTTTTTAGATCCTATGTAGTTCATCTTAATATTATGCCAAATTTATACATTATCACACTCACCAATAACAATTGAATTCCTTGTTTTTTTTGCAAGATAAAGAGCTTTATCTGTTGCTATAAAAAATTCATCAGTTGAAATATACTTATTTTTACAACTACAAATACCAACAGATATTGTTAATATCTTTGATACTTTTGAATCCTTATGTTCTATATTACTCTCTTTTAATAGTTTTTGTAGTCTTTCAAGTCTTTGGCGTTGTTCTACATCAGAAGTATTTGGCATAATAATAGCAAATTCTTCACCACCTATTCTATAAGCGTATTCTCCAGCTCTTTGGCATGTTTTTGATATTAACTTTCCTACTTTTTTTAAACATCTATCACCTTCTAAATGACCATAACAATCGTTGTAGTTTTTAAAATAATCTATATCGATAATAGCTAAACTCAAAGATTGTTTTTGGCGAAAATTACGTCTTATTTCAGTTTTTAAATTTTGTTTAAACTGTGCTTGATTTAATAACCCCGTTAGTAAATCTGTTGTTGATAAATATATTGCTCTATTAACATAACCTTTTAACTCAATTAATGCTTCTTCCATATCACCAATCTCATCAGGTTTATTGATGTTAAGTTTAACTTTTGTATTTCCTTTAGAAAGCTCTAAAATTTTATAACGAAATTGTGAAATTCTTTGAATCAAGTTTTTATTGACTAAAAACCATATAGCAAAAAGAGTAATAATAAAACTGATAATAACAATAAAAGCGAGATATTGATTGACTTGATAAAAATTCTTTTTTATATTTTGCTGTTTATCGATTAATGAAACTTGTATTTCTACAAAAATTGAATCAGATAGTTCTTTAAGCTCTTTTGCCATATTTATCTGTTGTTTTATCAAAGAATCTGATATATTTGCCAAACGTACAACATCATAATGTACTTTAAATAAAGACTCATCTCCTGCATAAATTGGTTTAACTCTATAAAGTAACTCATCTGCTAAAAATTTATACTCTTTATTAGTTAAATCTGTATTATTCATCTTGTTGAAAAGTTTAACAGAATCTCTTTTCAAAATGTTTATTGCTGATATATCAGTTGTTAAAAACACTTGTCTAAAATAACTAAGTAATTGCGTACTATTTTTATAAAACTGATAAGAGTCATCTAGTTCTTTTAAATCTTTTTTATGAGGAACACTATTTAGAAGATGGTACCATAAGGATTCTATTTTAGATAATAAAACTTCATTATTGTAGTTAATTAAATTATCAATCTCATTAACATAAATTGATTTATTCTTTTTTGCGTTTACTAAAAGCTCAGTTTGTTTTGAAAGTTGAGTCATATACTTTAAATATTCATTAATTTCATATTTTTTACCAAGTAATTTATCTTTATCAAGAATATTATACATCAAAAGCTCATCTAATAGTTTAACAATATTTTGCCATAGTTGTGTTAGTTTTTTCTCTTCTACAATATCTATTTGGTCATTTTGTCTGCTATTTAATGCATCAAAATGAAGCTGTATGAGTTGAGTTTCTATTTGTGCACTTAACTCTGTAATTTTAGATGACTTATTCATGATTGGTAAAGAGTGATTTAGTACATTCTCGTAAGAGTTATTTACTTTGTTTATAAAATAGTTTGTAGTAAAAAAACTCAATAATGCTAAAATCATAATTAAAATAAAAATAGAGCTGAACTGCTCTTTTATCTTTAAAGTACGCATTTATTGTCCAAACATGGCTCTTTCACCATATCTATTTTGTGCTTGTCTTATCTTTTTTATTAATTCATCAATACCTTTATCTGTAGATATGTATTTATTTGAAATTAAATAAGTATATTTTTGTAACAATGGATATATAGTTCCCATAGCTATACTAGTATAGTGTCCGTAATTTTCAACTTGATTATTCCATGCTATGTTTGCATTATAAGTTGTTTGCAACGAGTAAAATTGAGGAGCATTAACGTTTAATTTAGAAGATAAATAAATATTGACATCTATTCTAGTTGGATTCCCTCCCCCTTTAGCATACTCTATTTGACCATTTTTGGAAGTCATAAAATATAAAAACCAAAAAGCAGCCTCAGGGTTATTGCTATCATAAGCTACTCCAAATGCATATGCCCCATGATAAGGTTTCCCACCAGGCGTTGGTGAAATTGCAAAACTTTGTTCTTTATCATCACTTTTTAACTGCGAAGATATAGACCATAAGTTATTATACGCAAAAGGCCACATTGCCACATCGCCTACAGCTAATGCCTCAGCAGATTCAAAAAAAGCAAAATCTTTATTTGTAGGATATGCATATTGTTTTAATTCTAAATAGTAATTTGCAGTTTGCTTTAAAAATCTCAAATCTTTAGGAAGCGAAAAGTGAGTAAGTATGTTGTTTTTATAATTAGGCTTAAACCAAACTCCACCCAGTGCCCAAAGGATAGAAGACCACTCATCATTAATATGAGGTTTATTACCTGACATTAGAGCAACACCATAAAAATCTTTTAAGAGTTTCTTACCTTTTAAAAGCTCACCCTTTTTACGCGTAAAAAACTGAGCTATATCTTTTAAATTTTTAAGTGTTTTGGGAGGTTCTAACTTATATCCATATTTATCTTTAAAAGCTTTTTGTTCTAATTTGTTTTCAAACAAGTCTAAACGATAGTGGTTAGCCATAACGTATGTATTATATGGGATGCTATGTAATTGATTTTTATAGCTTAATATATCAAATAGCGGTGCATAAAAAGACTTTAAATAACTATTCCATTGAGATTTGTTTTTAGAATATTGTTTTGATAATTGATCTAAAGAGACAGTATACCCTTTTGCTGCCCACTCTTTTGCCCAGCCAGCTTCTAAGCTCAATACATCAAAAGTCCCCATTGCATTTTCTAAGCTTTCATCTTGTAAATTATGCATATTATCTAATGAGACTTCAACAATTTTTACAGGAACTTTTGTCATTTTAGTAAACTCTGGTGCCAATTTTTCTTTAAGGTATTTAGTCCAGTGACCTTTTTCTACTACAACTGTTATACCTAGTTTGTTTTTTATAGGAGGTATTACAATATCTGAAGCAGATAAAACCGTAGAAAAAATTAGACAAAAAGTAAAATACAAGGTTTTTAAAGTTAAAAATTTCATAATTTCCTTTTTAATTTAGTTGCTAATAAATTTTATTGCCTAAATTATAGCAGAAGTGACATGATTTTCTTAGCTCGTAATCTTTTTATTATTTTTATTAAAAATAGTAAGTTATTAACGTAATAAAAATATATTTATTGAATATTAGAAAAATATAACAATACAAGTTAAAAACTCTCTTAGGATATTTAATATAAAATATACACTTTAATAATAAATTTTAAGTGTTATAGTAAATGAGATTAAGAATATAAAAAGGAAAAAGTGTGATGAAAATTTCTACGAGGATGATAGTTTCTACAACAGTAGCTCTTGTAATAATAGGTACTTCTTTAATTAGTTTAGCTTATGATTTTATGAATGAAGCAACTGATGCGTTTTTAAAGCAAACAGAAAAAAGTGCTTATGAGGCTAAAGAGAAAGAACTTAAAAATGAGATGATTATTTTTAAAGGACAATTCAAAGCAACTTATGAGAGAATGAAAAAAGATGGTATTGAAGATAGTGAAATCAAAAAGGCATTAAAGAAAAGTATACGAGATATACGGTTTTTTGAAGATAAAAGTGGTTATGTTTTTATCTATACATATGATGGTGTAAATGTAGCCCTACCTGCTAAGCCTTCTCTTGAAGGAAAAAATTTAAATCATCTTAAAGATGTTAATGGTGTTTACTTAATACAAGACTTGATAAAAGCTGCGAAAAATAATGGTGGTATAGTTAAATATCATTGGCCAAAAGCTAATAGTGATAAGCCTGTACTAAAATTTAGTTATGCAATCAATTTTGAACCATTTGAGTGGATGATGGGTACAGGAGTATATGTAGATAATGTACAAAAAGAGTTAGACATTATAAAAGCACAAAGCGATAAAGATATAAAAGAACATATAACTTTCTTTATACTTGTATCTTTAGGAATAATTTTATTTAGTTTATTGGTTATCTATATTAGTATTAAAAAAAGTGTAACAAATCCGCTTGAAGAGCTGATAAAAAGAACGGAAGACCTCTCTGCGGGAGATGGTGATTTAACAAAACAACTAGAAGTAAAAGGTCAAGATGAAATTGCACAAGCAAGTAAAGGTATAAATACTTTTATTGAAAAAGTACGTATTTTAATAGCAGATGCAAAAAATCTTTCTAACGAGAACTCTTCAATTTCTCATGAATTATCAACAACTGCTTTAGAAGTTGGAAAATTAGTAGAAAATTCAACAGATATAGTTAATAAAACTACCGAACAAGCGAATGATATGAAAAATGAAGTTAGTGGTAATGTTAACGATGCAAAAAGCTCTAAGCATGAACTTGAAGAAGCAAATGTTTTTCTTAAAGAAGCAAACGAAGCTATTTTGAGTTTAACTGATGATATTAAGACTAGTGCAGCCACTGAAATAGAGTTAGCTAAAAAAATACACCAATTAAGCCAAGATACTGAACAAGTAAAAAGCGTGCTACAAGTTATAGGTGATATTGCTGACCAAACAAATCTTTTAGCTCTTAATGCTGCGATTGAAGCAGCGCGTGCAGGTGAACATGGACGTGGGTTTGCAGTTGTTGCAGATGAAGTAAGACAATTAGCTGAAAGAACACAAAAATCACTTATCGAAATCAATTCAACTATTAACGTGATAGTACAATCAATCATGGATTCAAGTGACCAGATGAGTAACAATTCTAAAAAAGTAGAAGAGTTAAGTGATACTGCAACTGGAGTCGAAAATAAAATCAACGAATTATCTGTTGTTATGAATAATGCTACAAGTATGGCAGATAAGACTGTAAGTAGTTATATACAAACAGGAAATGATATAGGTGATATGATTGAGGGTGTCAGTGAGATGAATGGTATATCCACTCAAAATGCTCGTAGCGTAGAAGAGATAGCTAGTGCAGCAGAGCATATGAATAAAATGACCGAATCGCTAAATAATAAACTTAGTGAATTTAGAACATAATACACTGCCTTAGAGTGCTAAATACAACTTGATTTAGCACTCTAATTTTGTTTAAGAAGATTTTAGAGCAACACCACAACCAGCACTCACAAAAATCCCACCAATAATTTTATTTAAATATTTACCTACTTTGGATGTCTTAAAAAATGAACTAGCATGGTGACCTGCAATTGAATAAAGCATCATACATATAAATGCTATTATTCCTAATGTTAGTGTCATAAAAAAATATTGCATAAAAGGTGCATTGTTTTGAGTTAAAAACTGTGGAAAAAGTGCTGTAAAAAATAAAATTGCTTTTGGATTTCCTATAGCGATTAAAAAAGCTTGATTAAACATCTTTTGTAAAGACTCTTGTTCACAATCCTTATTATCTATCTTTAAAGTGTTTTCCATAGGTGTTTTAAACAAGGAAATACCAATATAAACAAGATAACCAGCACCTAAATAGCTTATAATGCTAAAAAGAATTTCAGATGTAGTAAAAATTATACTTAGTCCAGATATAGCTATTATAGCTTGTAATAAAGATGCAAAAGTATTTCCAAGAGCTGTTGCAAGTGAACGCCTATATCCATATTTAATTCCATGAGTTAAAGCAAGCATCATACTAGGGCCAGGAATAATAGACGCTGCTAAAACAACAGAACAATATAGTAACCAAAATTCAATATTCATTTTCATACCTTACGTTATAAAGTATGGGAATACTACCATATAAAGCTAAATTTTTCCTAATACACTATTTAAATTGACCACTCTACCAAATACAAGAACAGCTGGACTAAGCATCTCTAAAGAATCAATATGTAGATTTTTTAAAGTTGTAATTTTAACTTTTTGATTTTTTCTCGAAGCGTTTGAAATAATAGCTACCTCAAAATTTTTACTAATCCCTATTTTAAAAGCCTCTTCTTCTATATTTTTACATAAACTCAATCCCATTAGTACAACTGTAGTATGGT
>CBDLTN010000141.1:0-6467 GCA_965306065.1 uncultured Sulfurospirillum sp.
CTTTAACACTATCTATCTCAGAGCTTATAAGCAGATATGCAATAATAAGTGAAACAATAAGTACAATAAAAGTAGAGCTCATTAGGACTACTCTTTTTATATTTTTTTCTTCGTTTGTTCTTTTAGAAGTTGTCAATTTTTAACTTATATCCCATATTTGATATATTACCAATAGCATTAAATGGTATTTTTTTTCTTAGAAAACCTATATTGGTTCTAAGAGAGTTTAAACTCATATGTTCATCATCCCAAACCTCATGTTCAATTTCTGCATAAGTAACAATTCTATCTCTATTTTTTACCAAAAGTGTTAAAAACAGGAGTTCTTTTTTACCCATTTCAATAACTTCATCATTATTGTAAAAGAGAGAAGTGTTATAGTTAAAGTAAAAATTTTCTGATAAGTAGAGTTTTCTCTCTTGATTTATTGTTAAAATAGCTTTTTCAAGTGCAGGGATAAGATTTCTTTTTGTTAATGGCTTAACTAAATACCTCTCAATACGAAGTTCAACTGCATCAAGAAGATATTTAGAGTCACTAAAAGCTGTTGTTATAATGATTTTTGTTTTTTTATCATTTTCTCTTATTTTTTTAGCTAACTCTATGCCATCTAGATTAGGCATTTTAATATCTGTTAGTATGATATCTGGTTTTTTATCGAGATATATATTATATCCTATTTCACCATCGTTAGCTTCATAAGTCTCTTTAAACATCCTTTTTAAAATTCTAAGATTTACGCTTCTAATACCTTTGTCATCTTCTATATATAGTATTGTAAAATCTTTAAATTCATTCATAATTTTCCCATTATGTCCATGATTTTGTTTTATGGAGGATAGAGTTATCTATCCTCTTCATTGACTATTTTAGCTGAAAACAATTGACTTATCAATGGAAAGATAAGCATGATAATTGTTATACCTAAAATAGTTGCCGTAATAGGTCTTTCCCATAAAAAACTCAAACTGCCATCACTAATAGTAAGTGCACGTCTAAGATTGTTTTCCATCATATCACCAAGTATAAACCCAAGTATCATAGGAGCCATAGGGTAATCTAACATTCGCAAACCAAGAGCAACTACTGAAAAAATTACCATCATATAAATATCAAATGTATTAAATGTTACCAAATAAACACCAATTAGTGAGAAAAAGATAACAAGTGGTGTCAATAGTTGTTTTGGCATAGCCAAAAGTTTAGCTATATAAGGAATTAGAGGTAAGTTAAGCACCAATAGAACAATGTTTCCAATATACATAGAGATTATAACTGACCAAAATAGGGCAGGTTGTTCCGTATACATAGTAGGACCAGGTTGGATTCCATAAGAGATAAGTGCACCAAGGATAACAGCAGTTGTACCGCTTCCTGGAATTCCTAAAGTAAGAAGTGGAACAAATGAGCCTGAACATGCGGCATTATTTGCACTCTCAGGAGCTGCCAAGCCTTTTATACTTCCTTTTCCAAATCTTAATTTATCTTTTACATTTGCTATACTTCTTTCCATGCCATATGCCAAAAATGAAGCAATAGTAGCTCCAGCTCCTGGGAGGACTCCCACAAAAAAGCCAAGTACAGATGAGCGACCAACTACTGGTGCCATCTCTTTGAACTCTTTTTTTGTAACTTTTAAATTACCAATATCCTTATTTAATGCTTCTTTTTCTTCTTTACTCATCTTTTTATTCTCTATGACATTCATAAGAGCTTCAGATAAAGCAAATGCAGCCATAGCAAGAAGTAAAAAGCTTATTCCATCAATTAAGTCAAGATTACCAAAAGTGTATCTTGAAACTCCACTATCTGCATCAGTTCCAACAGTAGAAAGCATTAAGCCAAAGACAGTCATAATCGCTGCTTTTAAGAACTTTCCTTTTCCAGCAAATGCAGCAACTGCTGTAAGTCCAAGAACCATAAGTGCAAAGTAATCAGATGACTGGAAACTCAAAGATACTTTTGCAAGAGCAGGAGCAGCAAAAAGTAAAAAAACTGCAGCAATAGTTCCACCAGTAAATGATGAATATGCCGCAATTGCTAAAGCTTTACCTGCGTAACCTTGTTTTGCTAAAGGATAACCATCAAAACTTGTAGCTACCGTTCCTGCAACACCTGGGGCATTGATGAGAATCGAAGAAGTCGAACCTCCAAAGATAGCACCATAATAAACACCAGCAATCAAAATTAGACCACTTGAAGGATCCATACCATAAGTAATAGGTATCATAAGAGCAATCGCAGAAATTGGTCCAAGTCCTGGTAGCATTCCTATGAATGTTCCAGCGAAACAACCAATTGCAACCATCATAATGTTATATGATGTTAAGGCAGTTGTGACACCTTCATAAATTCCTTCCATCATTTTTGAGCTCCTAATATATAGTCAAATATCATTCCTTGTTCTATATACACTCCTAGTATTTGTGTTAACAAAAACCAAAAGATTATACTTACTCCAAATGAAGTATAAAGAATAATTTTCCAATTTTTTTCTTCTAATATTCTAAATCCAATAATCAAAAATATAATTGTTGCTATAATGAACCCTAAAGTTCTAATCGTAAAACCATAAAACAACATTGCTACTACAAAATATAGTCCTTTTTTAAAATCAAATTTCTTTAATTTGTCCCAATCAAATAGATCATCAATATCAATTTTGATATACGATAATGCTAACATTAAACATGAAATTACAATTCCCATTAAACCAAGATAATATGGAAATGTCTTTGCAGTCATTGCTTCATAATGTGATCCTGGAAGAAGATGAATGTTAAATGATTGATAAAAATAGATAGCTGAAAAAACCAAAAAAAACAGCGATCCTACACGAGTCTTTGTCATAATCCACTCCTAATAAAAGGGGAGTAATTCTCCCCTTAAAATAATTCTATTAAATTCTATAAAAAGCCTAAGTCTTTCATCAATGCACCAATAGTCTTCTCTTGAGCTTCTAAAAAAGTCTTAAAATCATTAGTTGGTTGATAAAGGTTTGTCCAGCCGTTTCTTGCTCTAACAACTTCCCATTCAGGAGTATCATACATTTTCTTTAAAACACCGTTTAATTCAGCAAGTCTTTCTTTGCTTAGGTTAGGAGCTCCAAAGAAACCTCTCCAGTTTGCAAAGAATGCATCAGTACCCATGCTCTTAAATGAAGGAATTCCATCAATTGAATCTTTTGAAGTTACACCAATGATACGAACTTGACCTTTTTTATGCTTCTCTAAAACTTCACCAAAACCAGTTGAAAGAACATCTACTTCACCTGTTAAGATTCCTGCTAGTGCTTTTCCACCTGCATCATAAGGAACATATCTTACAGCTTTTGGATCACCACCAGCAGCTTGAAAAATTTGAGCAGCTACAAGGTGATCCATACTACCTCTACTACTACCTCCAGCAATTTTTACTTTTCTTGGATTTGCTTTAAATGCTTTTAAAACATCATCCCAGTTTTTGTATTTTGAATCAGGTCGAACAACTAAAACTTGATAATCAGCAATTACAGATGCAACTAGTGAAAGATCACGGAATGATTGTGGAAAAACACCTTGAAGTGAACGAATTACGATTGGAGTTGAGTTAACCATAACAGTATTTTTTTGTTTTGAAGCAGTCTCAATGATATGAGCGATAGCTTTTCCACCACCACCACCTGACATATTTTCAAATGATGTTTTTTTTACTAAACCAGATTTTTTGAGGGCCTCACCAACACCACGTGCTGTACCATCCCAACCGCCTCCGGCTCCACCAGGGATTAAAAAGTGAATTGACTCTACACCATTAGCAACAGAGTTAGAAGCTAATCCAGCAACTAAACATGATGCAAATGCAACATTTCTACATACTTTACTAATATGATTTTTCATATTTTCTCCTTTGATTTTGAATCTAAGAAAATAGTAATTAAAAAAAATGTAAATAAACTGTAAATAAAAAAATATTGTAATTTTTAAAAATAAATATTGATATTATGAAAAAATTGATACAAATTGTAACTTTATAATTAGTTTGGTAGAAGAATTGTAAATCTGCATTTGTTTTTTTCTACTTTTTCCACAAATATTTTTCCACCCATTTTACTTTCTATGATAATTTTACACATATATAATCCTATACCTGTACCATATGTATATTTAGTTGTAAAGTATGGTTCAAATATTTTTTCATGAATTTTTTCATCAATACCTCCACAATTATCTTCTACATGTAGATATACTTTGTTATTTTTAATTTTTGTAAAAATATTTATTTTAGGATTTATAATCTCTCTTTGTATTGATACGTCTTTTACATTTGATAATAAGTTTAATATTACTTGTGAAAATTCATTTAAAAGACCTTTTACATGTAAAGATTTATCTACATCTAAATGAACATCAATATTGTAAAATTTCAATGATGAGTTGATTATTTTCATTGCATTTTTGATTGAGTCTAAAAGATTAAATTCTTGTCCTTGAATATTAGGATTATAAAACTCTTTAAAATCATCAATAGTCTTTGACATATATTCAAGTAGGTCATTTGCTTGGTTTACTCTAGTAGATAAATATTTTTCGTTTAACTCTTTGTGTGCGTGAGCAGTTTCAACATCTAAAAATATTCCGGATAATTGAGCTAAAGGTTGTCTCCATTGATGGGCTATATTTGCTATCATTTCTCCCATAGAAGCCATTTTTGATTTTTGTATTAGAAGTTGTTGGGAATTGGCTATTCTTAAACGATAATCCCTAAACATTTTTCCTATTTTTTCTGCAATAAAATATGAAAATATGAAAAAAACTGTGGAAATTGACAATATACTTAAGATTAATGATGTTATCTTTTTATTTAAGTTTTTATGTGATTTCTGCGTTTCTCTTTTGATGATTTCTTCAATCGTATTTAAATAAACACCACTACTTATAAATGTTCTTTCATCAGATAAAAAAGCAGAATATGTGAGTTTATTATCATATTCATAAAATATATTTCCTACATAGTCACTAGTTTGTAAAATTGTTTCTACGGCAGTTAATTCTTTATCTGATGTATGAATATTCTTTTCAAGTATAAGTTTTGAATAGTTTTTAGAACTACTTAAACTCATGATTTCATATATAAAAACAAAATCATTTTTATTGAATTTTTCTTGATTTATTTTTTCTATTATATGTTCATTTAATGAGTGTTCTGTTACTAAAAATTCACCATTACCTATGGTAATTCCTAAATCATCTATGTTTTTTGAGTAAGTTATGTTTTTTGATATTCTGTTAATTACAGGAGCAAACCAAAGATACTCTATAAAACCATTTTTTTGAATAATGTTTTTAACAAATAACTCTTTATTGATATCACGCAAATCCCAGATATTTGTTCCTTCAGGAATTGTACTTTTGTTTGCAAAAAGAAGTGTTCCATCATTTCTAAAAATAAAAAAATCTAAATTCTTATTTTTAGAAATTTTTTTAACTGAGTTTTTTATAATTTCTATAGTTTTTTCTTTGCTTAGATTGTTATTATTTTCCATAATTATTTTTATGAGCTCATATACAATCATAGTTTGATTTTTAACTCTTTTCTCTATCTCTCTTATTTTTAGACTCTCTTCATATTCTATATCATTAATAAAGTTATCAACAACAGCTTTTATAGTTGCCTTTTCTCTTTCTAAAAGAGTGGTTTTAAAGGTTTTCATATGACTTTTAAAACCACTTATCTTAGTATCTATTAGTAAATAAGCTGTAATAAAAGAGACTATGATTACAATAACTGTTGAGCCTAAAAGAATAACTCTCTTTGTGTTTTTTTCTTCTGTTGTCTGCTTTATACTATTCATAAATCAAGTTTTAGTTTATAGCCCATGTTAGATACATTTCCTATTGCGTTAAAAGGCAATTTTTTCCGTAAAAATCCTATAGTAGTTCTAAGTGATTTTAGGCTCATACATTCATATCCCCATACTTCTTCTTCTATCTCTTCGTAAGTTACTATTCTATCTTGGTTCTTAACCAATAAAGATAAGAAAAGCAACTCTTTTTTAGTCATTTCTATAACAGTGTTTTGAAAATAAAACAATGAATGGCTAAAATCAAAATAAAAATCTTTTGAAATAAATAGTTTTTTATCTATCCTTGCAATAGCCTTTTCTAAAGCTGGAAATAGGTTTCTTTTTGTGAGAGGTTTTATTAGATATCTTTCTAAATTTAACTCAATAGCATCAAGTAAGTATTTTTCGTCATTAAAAGCAGTTGTAATTATTATTTTTGTTTGATTGTCTTTTTTTCTAATTTTTTTAGCTAGCTCAAGTCCATTCATCTTAGGCATTTTTATATCAGTAATTATAATGTCTGGCTTATTTTCAAGATATATCTTATATCCAATTTCTCCATTACTTGCTTCATATGCTTCTTTAAAGATTCTTTTAAACATGCTAAAATTAACTTCTCTAATTCCTTTGTCATCCTCAGCAG
>CBDLTN010000142.1:0-6420 GCA_965306065.1 uncultured Sulfurospirillum sp.
TAATATCTCTCTTAGTCATTAGCACTCTTTATGTTTAATTGCTGATGATATTATACAACATTGAGTGTAGTCTTGTCAAGCAATATAGTTGAGTCATATTGACTAAAGTTTATTTAGTTATAAAAATTCTAGTCTATTTTTATTTAAAGTAACTGTATATAGGGGTGTTTGTAGATATATCTACATGTAAGAAAATCAATACTGTTTTGAAGTTTTTTGCTTTATTATTAATGTTTTAAAAAGTTTAATCATCTCTTTTCTTGAGTCTTGAAGTTTTGTCAAAAAATTACGTCTTTTTTCCATAGCTAAAAATAGCTCATCCAATGCTTCTCTTTCAGACTTTGTAATAGTAGTGCCCACTAGTTCTCCTTCAATCCACGTCTAATCCGTTTTACTACATGTAAAACATCCTCGTCGTCCAATTCAGTCAACATTTTAAAAATAGCAACTGCTGA
Source organism: uncultured Sulfurospirillum sp. (assembly GCA_965306065.1). Classification (GTDB taxonomy): domain Bacteria; phylum Campylobacterota; class Campylobacteria; order Campylobacterales; family Sulfurospirillaceae; genus Sulfurospirillum_A. The sequence continues at coordinate 456 of CBDLTN010000142.1, forward strand.
CTGTGGTTGGGAATTACCAAGCTTCCAGTCTTGGTATGTTCTCATAGAAACATCCAATCTATTTGCCATTTCACGTTGACTAATTTTTTTACCAAGAAATTTTGATTCTACTGCATTGTGAAGCAGATTAAATATATCTTTTGTCTTCATGCAGAAGAGTTTAACTAATATTGTTTTAATTACACCTAAATGTTAGTAAAACATCATGAATTATACCAAAAAAAAATCAATTTGGTACCATTTTAAACATTTTATTTTATTTTTTATACAGTTTTTTACAACTATGAAACATATTTGTATGTTTTTATACGGTTTTTCGTATGTAAATAAAAATTATTAGTAAAGGTTTAAAATGTAATTTGAAAGAATTTATAAAATGGGAATTTGTTTTTTGTGAAGGTTGTTTTAATTTTAAAGTAGATAAAAGAATTACTTCTTTTATCTACTTAAGACAAACTACTTAGTTCTTATAGAAAGCTTTGCAGCTACTTCATTATGCTTAGCATAATCTTTTCTCTTAAGATATTTCATTAATCTTTTTCTTTGGCTAACAAGTTTTAGTAGACCTAGTCTAGAAGAGTGATCTTTCTTGTTGATTTTTAAATGCTCTGTTAACTCTTTAATTCTAAAAGTTAAAAGTGCGATTTGCACAGCAGGTGAACCTGTATCAGCTTCACTTGCACCAAATTCTTTTGCGATTTCTAATTTTTTCGCCGAATCCAAAGCCATAATGACCTCCAAATTGGTATAATCTCCCTAAAAAGGGGAAAGGTATTATAGCTAAAAAAACAAAATCTATCTTTAAACCTAATAACTAAAGTGTAACTTCTACATGTAAAGAAAAAACAAGTTTATATTTAGTACAATTTTACTCTTATTTAAAAGGATTTGTGAATGCTATTAACAAAAGCAAGTGAGTATGCCCTATTATCATTAATAATGATTTCTCAACGTGATACTCCTCAAGATGTAGATACCTTATCAACTCAACTCGGTATTTCAAAAAGCTTTTTAGCAAAAATATTACAATCGCTTGCAAAAGAAGGAATTCTTAAATCTTTTAAAGGTGCACATGGTGGTTTTCTACTAGCAAAAGACCCCAGCGAATTTTCTTTAAAACAGATAATTGCTTGTGCAGAAAAAAAACCTACAATGGTATTAGAATGTACAACTTCACAAGGTTGTTGCCCTAACAATAGATCAGATTTTTGTAAAATTTTGCCATTTTTAAACAAACTTCAATCTAAAATTGATGATTTTTTAGATAATATGTCACTTAAAGATATAATAACTTAAAAAAACGTTTTTAAAGGCTTCTATTGGCAACCAGACAAAAAAGCATGCTAACTCGTATTGCTCCTTTTTTAGAAATCATTGTAAAAGCAAAAGATTTAACCGTAGTTGGTTTTATCATAGCTATTATAGCTATTATTATAGTACCACTTCCTAGTGCTTTATTAGACTTTTTCCTTACTATATCTATAGCCGTATCAGTCCTTATAATTTTAATTTCACTTTATATTCCTAAACCAACTGATTTAACAACATTTCCAACGTTGATTTTGATTATAACGTTATATAGACTTTCACTTAATATTGCAACGACAAGAATGATTCTTAGCAAAGGGCATGAAGGTACTGACTCTGTTAGTGAAATAATATCTAGCTTTGGACAATTTGTTGTTGGTGGAAATTATGTTATCGGTATCATTGTATTCTCTATTTTAGTTTTAATTAACTTCATGGTTATTACTAAAGGTTCAACAAGAGTTGCAGAAGTTGCAGCTCGTTTTACACTTGATGCAATGCCAGGAAAACAGATGGCTATTGATGCTGATCTTAATGCTGGACTTATAGATGAAAAAACTGCTCGTGAACGTCGTGAAGCTATTATTCAAGAAGCAAATTTCTACGGAGCGATGGATGGTTCTAGTAAGTTTGTAAAAGGTGACGCGGTTGCCGGTATTATCATTACTATCATTAACATTATTGGTGGTTTTTTAATTGGAGCATTTCAACATGATTTGGATGCGAGTGTAAGTGCTCAAACATATACTATCCTTACTATTGGTGATGGTTTAGTTTCTCAACTTCCTGCTCTTATATCATCTACTGCAACAGGTATCATAATAACTCGTGCAAGTAAGGGAGATGATAGTAAAAACTTTTCAGATAGTACTGTAGATCAGCTTTTTAGCGAATATAAAACTCTTCTAATTGTAGGTTTTATACTAATGATGTTTGCTATAGTTCCTGGGTTACCAACACTATCTTTAGGATTTGTAGGACTTATTTTCTTAGGACTTGGATATCTTGTAAAAGTTACACAAGATGGTACTTTTTCGATAGAAAGATTCTTTGCTAAACATATTGAACCAAAACAACCCAAAGCTGGAACTAAACTCTCAGATACTCAAGCAGGACAGGCATCTAGTCCGCAAGCCCCAAAAAAGAGTCCTGAGGAAGAAAAAAGAGAAGAAGAAACAGCACTTAATGATATACTTAAATTAGAAATTTTAGAATTAGATTTAGGATATCAGCTTATCAAACTTGCTGACCCTGCACAAGGTGGAGATTTACTAGAGCGTATAAAAAGTATGAGGCGCAAAATTGCTGGAGACTTTGGTTATCTTATACCCCAGGTAAGAATTAGAGATAATTTGCACTTACAACCTAACCAATATCAACTTCTACTAAAAGGTATTGCTATTGGAGAAGGTGAAATATTTCCAGATAAATATTTAGCAATGGATAGTGGTCTTGTAACTGATGAAGTAGAGGGTATGCCTACAAAAGAGCCTGCATTTGGATTAGATGCTATTTGGATTGACCCTAAAATCAAAGAAGATGCAATCATTAAAGGTTATACTGCAGTTGATCCTGCTACTGTAGTTTCAACTCATATGAGTGAACTTATAAAATCACATTCAGAAGAGCTTCTTACTCGCCAAGAGGTACAAAGTCTTGTAGATAAATTAAAAGAGACGTTCCCTGTTATAGTAGAAGATTGTCTTAAAGTTGCTACAATTGGACTTATACAAAAAGTACTAAAAGCACTGCTTCATGAAAAAATACCAGTAAAAGACCTTCTTACTATACTAGAAACTATAAGTGATGTAGCAGAAGTTACAAAAAATATTGATATTATTGTTGAACAAGTTAGATCAAAACTATCACGTATGATAACAAAACAGTATGTTGATGAAGATGGTGTTTTAAAACTGCTTACATTTAATGCTAATACAGAACAAAAACTACTAGATGCGTCTCATGAAAGAGATGGAGTTAGAGAGCTTCTTTTAAATATTGGACAGATAAATACACTAGTCCAAGTAGTAAGTGATGAAGCTACCAAACTACTACAACGTGGAATTGCTCCTGTTGTAATTATTGTTGATCCAATGCTAAGAAAATCACTCAACGATATCTTCGAAAAATTTGGATTAGATATTGTTGTACTAAGCCATGCTGAAATTGATGCAAAAGCAAAATTTGAAGTTATTGGTAATGTAGAAATAGAAAATTTATAAAGTTAAGGAATAGAATGTCATATAAAATTTATCATCTGTCACATACCGACTTAGATGGTTACGGTTGCCAAATGGTAACAAATCACTTTTTCAAGAATGTAGAGTTTTTAAACTCTAACTACGGAAAAGAGATAAATGAAAGAATCAATCAAATAATTCATACAATAGCTGCTAGTGAGGTAGAAAACAATCTAATCCTAATTACTGATTTAAACCTTACATTAGAACAAGCAAAAGATTTAGAAGGCAAAGTAAAAACAAATCAAAAAGATGTAAAACTCCTGCTACTTGACCATCACAAAAGCGGACAAGATTGTGCTGAGGAGTTTGATTGGTACTATCTTGATCATACTAGAAGTGCAACAAAAATCACTTATGACTTTTTTAGCTCTATGATGAATGAAAACAATGAACTTTCAAAACTAGTAGATGTTATCAATGCAGTGGATATTTGGCTAGATGAGGATAAAGAATTTGAATTAGGAAAAGTTTGTTTAGGACTTATAAGTGGTGCTAAAGAGATAAACAGAATCATGTTTAACAAAGAAAATTCGCAATATATGTTTAACATTTTAAAAGAGATACAACCTTATTTTGCAAAACAAAATCCACATATAGCTTTAGATGAAGCAGTTCATACTATAAAAAAAGCATTTTTTAAAATAGATAAAGACGATACACTTAGTAATCTAGTATCTACATGTAATGTAAATATGTTAACTAAAAACAAAGATTCAATGAGCATAAAATATGGAGAATATAAAGGGATTTTGACTTATAATATAGGTAATGTGTCTATTATAGGAAACGACTTTCTAAAAGCAAATCCTAATTTTGATTTCTTTATGGATATAACTTCAAGAAAAACTATAAGCTTAAGAGCAAATGGAAATATAGATGTAAGTAAAATGGCAGCAAGAATAGGTAATGGTGGAGGACATCCAAATGCGAGTGGTGGACTTTTAAATAGCTTTAAAGACAGTTTTATATATGATAACGTAAGAAAACAGGTGATGGATATCATCGTAAGTAAAGGAATAAACAATGGCAAATAAAAATTTATCAGAAGCTTTAGAAGAAGCAGAATTTGAATTAGATGAGATAGCAATGCAACTAGCAGATATGCTAGGAGCTGCTCTGCATTTCGCAGGTGTAAAAGATGGGAAAATCCCAGATGCAGTAGATGCTTACCTTCAAGGTCTTGATGAAATTTTTAAAGATGATGAAGATATAGCTGAGATGGGATTTGAAGAGGTTGTTCAAGTTATAAATTCTTTAAAAACAACACACAAACACCTTTTTAGATAAGCTATTTTTAACTAACAATATAACAAAACTTCCGTATTTAAAGACAATAATATGTTTAAATACGGAAATTGATAACATATTCTCATTTAATAAAGTTAAAAATATGTATGCTATTTAATTGGTACTGTTATAACAAATGTCACTCCTTTTCCTTCATTACTAGTACAAGTAATCGTACCATTTAAATCATTTGTTACAATATTATATACAATACTTAAACCAAGACCCATACCACCACCTACTCTACTAGTAGTAAAAAAAGGTTCAAATATTTTTGAAATATTCTCTTTTGATATTCCTTTGCCATAATCTTTGTATGTTAAAATTAAATTTTTTTGAGATATAGAGGCTTTAATATCGATAATACCTTCTTGTGTTGATAAATATGCATGTTGTATAGAGTTTAATATTAAACTGCTAATTATTTTACAATAACTACTCTCATAAGAATATAATGAAATCTTTTCATCACATTCAAGGTTAATTTTAATTTTTGTTTTTTTAATAATATATTGCAAGCTTTCAATGGTTATATTAAGATAATCAAATAGAAAAAAGTTATTTTTTTCTTCATGTTCTTTATATCCAGCAATTAACTTAAAACTTTTAATTAAATTACTTACTTTGTTAAGATTAACAAAAATTATATCTGCCAACTCTTTTGAATTTACTAGATAATCTTTAAATTCTACTTCATCAAGTGAATTTGAAGAGAAGTCATTTTCAATATTTTTCGTAAGATTTAGAAAATGACTTGCTCCTGTAATCCCAATACCAACTGGAGTATTAATTTCATGAGCAACTCCCACTGTAAGTGTAGTAAGTGAAGACATTTTTTCACTCTCAATTAATCTTTTTTGAGCTTTTTCTAGGTTTATTATTGTTTTTTCTAAACATTTATTAGTAACTGAGAGTTTATTTGTGCGTTCTTCTACTATCTCTTCAAGGTCTGTCTTAAGCTTTAATAATTCCATATTTGCACTAAGCAGTTCTTCTGTTCTTTTAGCAACCTCTGATTCAAGTATTTCTTGATATTTAGATACTTTTAAATGGGTTTTCATACGTGCTAATAACTCTTCTTTTTGAACAGGTTTTGTAATATAATCAACAGCCCCCATTTCAAACCC
>CBDLTN010000143.1:0-6358 GCA_965306065.1 uncultured Sulfurospirillum sp.
CCCTTATGCTTATTTTACGGATAATGATGTGGCTCATAGACAGTGTTATGTTGAAGCAAGCAGAGGGTGTCCATACTCTTGTGAGTTTTGTCTCTCAGCACTAGATAAGAAAGTAAGAAAAATAGATACTGATAGGTTCTTAAAGGAGATGGAGATTCTTTGGGATAGAGGTGTAAGAAGCTTTAAGTTTATAGATAGAACTTTTAACCAAGGAATTACAACAGCAAACAAACTTATGGACTTTTTCCTTTCAAAAGAGCCACCATATTTTATACATTTTGAAGTCATACCTGATAACTTTCCAGAGTCAATCAAACAGCGTATTAAAGAGTTTCCTCCAGCTTCTTTGCAACTAGAAGTCGGTATACAGACACTTGATGCTGAAATATCAAAAAATATATACAGAAAACTAAATATTAAGAAGATAAAAGAGAACCTAGAGTTTTTGGAAAATGAGACAAAAGCTCATCTTCACGTTGACCTTATTATTGGTTTGCCGGGTGAGAGTCTAGAGCAGTTTGGTAAAAATCTTGATCTGCTTTATAGCATGACAAAGTGTGAGATACAACTTGGAATCCTAAAAAAACTTTCAGGAACAACACTAAACCGCCACGATGAGATACACGGTATGGTTTACTCAGATAAACCACCTTACGATATAGTGCAAAATAATCTTATATCGTTTGCTTTAATGCAAAAGATAAAACGTTTTACAAGATTTTGGGATATGGTTTATAACAGTGGAAACTTTAAAAAAGCAGTTACTTACTTATGGAGAGATGGTAAGGTTTATGATGGCTTTTTTGCATTTAGCGAGTGGATATAGTTTAAGCAAGTCATGACAGATGACGTGATGGTAGTACGTGGAAGAAAACTACCAAAATTTTTAAGAGTAGAAATAGAAAACAAAAAAACGAGAAAAGAAGAGGGTAAAACTTTCAACAAAAGACAGTTGAAACACTCTTCTTAAACTATATAATTAATAAGAAATAAAACAAGGAAATATTTATGTCATTTAAAAAACTAGGCTTAGTGTCTGAGTTATGTAACACTGTTGATAAGTTAGGTTATACAAAAGCAACACCTGTTCAAAAAAGAGTTATCCCTTTGGTATTAGAGGGAAAAGATGTGATGGCAACAGCACAAACAGGTACAGGAAAAACAGCCTCATACGCACTTCCTATTTTGCAATTATTGGCAAAAAAAGATAGCAAAAAGAAAATAAAAAGAGATATAAGAGCACTTGTTTTAGTACCTACTAGAGAACTTGCAGAACAAGTTGGGAAAAGTATTGAAGCGTATGGTAAAGACTTTGCATTACAGAGTTGTGCAGTTTATGGTGGTGTTAAATTTACTCCACAAACTAAAAAACTTGAACGTGGTGTTGATATTTTAGTTGCAACACCAGGGCGTTTACTAGAGCATATCAAACAAGACAATGTAAACCTCTCAAAAGTAGAAATAGTGGTATTCGATGAAGCAGATAGGATTTTGGATATGGGATTTTGGGAAGAGATTCAAACTCTTTCAAGGATGATTCCTGAAAAACGTCAAACTCTACTTTTTTCTGTTGAACAGAATAAATCTATAAAACGATTCTCCGAGCTAACATTGGTTAAAGCTGTTACCGTCAAGATAAATAACCAAGGTGACTTGGCTAAAAAAGTTAGACAAACTATCTATATATGTGACTCTGAAAAAAAATCAGAACTATTGTCGTATATGATAGGCTCACGTAACTGGAATCAAGTATTAGTTTTTGTAAAAACTAGAAAAAGCGCAGATGAAGTAGGGGCATACCTCAATGATAGTGGACTAAAGACATTGATATTGCATGGTGATAAAGCCCACTCTAAACGTACCAAAGCACTGAAAGATTTTAAAGCTGGAACTATTCGTGTCCTTGTGGCTACAGACATAGCTTCTAGAGGTTTAGATATAGAAGAACTTCCACATGTTATTAACTATGAATTACCTGGGGATGCTGAAGACTACGTACACCGAATAGGAAGAACTGGACGTGCGGGAAAAGAGGGTGAAGCTATCTCACTAGTATCTAAAGAAGAAAAAAGTGTTTTAAAAGATATAGAGAAACTACTTAAGTATGGTCTTCAAGTAGAGTTTTTTGAAGGATATGAGCCTAAAGATTGGATTGAAAAAGAAGCTAGAAAACATACTCTAAGAGGTAAGATTGAGCAAAGCCAAGAAAAAAGAAGTAAAACGGCAAACAATGTTGCTGGTATGAGAAAGAAAAAAGCAAACGATAGAAATGCTCAAAAAAAGAGAACACTTAAGAAAAGAAAAAAAAGCACTAAAAGAGACTAGAGCTTCAAAAGATTAAAGAGGGGGCAACTGTCCCCTTAACTCAAAGATTTTTTATTAACTGCTTCTCTTCTTCTATTGATAGGTAACGCCATTTACCACTCTCAATGTCCAGTTTAAAATTTCCAATGCTGATTCGGCTTAATGTTAAGACTTTTAAAGGTGTCCCAAATTTTGGGTCTTTCAATGCTCCAAAAAGTCTTCGTATGTGCCTGTTTTTTCCCTCGTCGATTTGTACTTTTAGTTTTGTTTTAGCACCTCCTATGCCTATCTTTTCGACAACAAGAGCTTTTAGAAGTCCGTATTTGCTTTGCACACCTTTTAAAGCCTGTGCAATATGTTCATCTGTTACATGGCCTCTAACCCAAATTTCGTATACTTTAATGCAGGTCCCAGGCTTAGTTAATGCATGGTTGATTTTGCTATTAGTTGTGAACAGTAGAAGCCCTTTAGAGTCTAAATCAAGCCGACCAACAGGCATCCATTGTTCATGAAAAACCCAATCTGGTAAAAGATTATAAACTGTTTTTCGCCCAAGATCGTCTGAACGTGTGACCAAATAACCCTTAGGTTTATGGAACGCTAACAGTTTTTTTGAATGGTCCGTTGTTTTATTCATCAGGTTTATTCCTTAGGTGTTTACATGTAAAGACTATTTATAATAAAAGCTGTGCTTTTTCTTTTTTAGTAAGTTTATCCACAACTAAATCATAAGAGTCATTTATCATCTCTATCAAAATATCATCTGACATTGTACCATCAAGTGTGATCGTATTCCAGTGTTTTTTGTTCATGTGGTATCCTGGATTTACACATTTGTATATATCACGGTAGGCTAGGGCATCTTGTGGATCACATTTTAGGTTGATTTTTAAAGTATCATCATCCAAAGGAATTAGAGCAAACATTTTGTTTATGACTTTAAACACCATAACATCATCACCAAAAGGGAACTCTTTTTTAGCTCTATTTTTGGACAATAAGGTTTGTTCTAAGATGTCTAAAGTCATTGTATTCCTTTTTATTTACACTTCTAAAAAAGGCACACCCATACAAGTAAGGCCAGCTTCTGCTTTAACAAACTCTGTGATGTCTGTTGATTTTACAGAATAACCCAAAGTTTTAACAAGCTCAATTGTTTTAACAAAAGCTTCATTCATACATATAGTTTCATTTATCTTTAAAATATTGGCTCCAAAAGGTTCTTCCTTTGGTACGATTATTTGTCTAAAGTCTGAAAAAACTTTACTATCTAACCACTCAGGATTGATTAGTACTGTATTTTCATCAAGCGCTGTACAACCAGTTTTAAGATGTAAACATCCAGATACTTTTACAGCAATCACTTCATAACCATAAGGAGTAAGAATCTCTCTTAAGTCTCTAATTCCCTGTGCATTTGTTCTTGCAGACTTACCAACATAGATACGTTTACCAATTTTTAGAACATCTCCACCTTCAATTTTAGCAGGTAACTCTATACGCTTAATCTCACGATATTTAGCAAATATTTTTTCCATACTTGCACTCTCTTTACGACGAGACTCAACACCCATAGAAGTAAGCACTGCTACTTCATCAAAAACGATGATAGGGTCTTCAACGAACACACTATCTGGTAAATCAATATTTTCATCTTTTACGATGACGTTTGCACCACAGCTTTTTATCATTTCTCTATAAGCTTCATGCTCTTTTTGTGCTTTTTTTATATCTATCGGTTCACTGTTTAAAAAAGTAAGTTCACATTCTCCTAAAGAAGGAGAAGGTAGGTGAGTAATAACGCTTAGCATAAAAATCCTTTTTATTGTTTATGATTATTATGCCTTGTTTTAACTTTGTTTTCATTACATGTAAAGGTTATTTACATAACTATATTGTTCATAGCTAGATGCTCTTTTGCTTCTTCACTCATCATATAATGATTCCAAGGTGGCTCAAAAGTAAGCTCAACATAAACCTCATCTATCTCTGGTAAATATCCAACTACTTCATAAACTCTATTAATCAATTGGTCAGATACCGGACAGCTTGGAGATGTTAATGTCATGTCTATTTTACAGGAGGTTTTTTTATTGCTTCCTTCTCCAAAATCAATTTTATAAAAAAGCCCCATATCATATAAGTTTACAGGAAACTCAGGATCATAAACCTTTTTAAGCTCTTCTATGACTTTTTCTTTTAACTCTTCTTTATTCATCTATGACTCCTTTGTTGCGTGTGCGTATATAGCATTTAACATGGAAGTAAATCCATTTTGTCTTAGAGGAGATATGATTTCATCTAAGTTTAAAAGTTTTAGATTTTCTCTATCAAAATCTAGTATCTCTTTAGGAGTATGGTTTGAGTATATTTGAGATAAGATATAAGCAAGTCCTTTAACTATAACAGTATCACTGTCTGTATAAAAAAATAGTTTTTCATCAGATTTGCGAACTACAAACCAAACTGAAGATTGACACCCTTTAATCTTGTTGTTTTCATTTTTATCTTCTTCGTTTAAAGTAGCTGATTTTTTACCTAAGTCTATAATGTATTCGTACTTATCCATATCATTATCAAACAGTTCAAAATCTTCTTTATACTCATTTAGTATCTCTTTCATAACACATCAACCCCTTATCATCTCTATAGCACGTTTTAATGCTTTAAAAAAGGTATCTACATCTTCTTTTGTATTGTATATGCCAAAGCTTATGCGAAGTGTTCCCTCAATCCCCAAAGCATTCATAGTCGGTTGTACACAATGGTGACCAACTCTAAGTTGAACTTTTTGTTTATCTAGCAAAATCCCCAAGTCTTGATGGTGAATACCTTTTATATTAAAGCTTATATTTCCTGTGGCATTTTTTGTGTCACTATATGTGATAACATCCTTTAGACGTAAGAGTTTTTCATGAGTATATTCTATGAGTTCTTTTTCATGTTTATTTATAAAGTCAAACCCGATAGTTTTCATATATTCCAAAGCGCTTGCAAAGCCTATAGCTCCCGCTATATTCTGTGTTCCTGCTTCATACATATAAGGAATCGGCATATATGAAGTACTTTCATAACTTACCTCTTTTATAGCTCCACCACCACCTTTAAATGGTTTACACAACTCATGTAATTCTTCTTTTATGTACAAGGCTCCAATGCCTGTAGGACCGTAGAGTTTATGTCCAGAGATTACTAAAAAATCAGCATCTAGTTCTTGAACATCAACTCGCTTGTGAACAGCACTTTGAGCTGCGTCAACTAAAACTTTACATCCATAAGAGTGAGCTAGTTTTATCATCTCTTTTATCGGTAAAGTTACTCCAAAAGTATTTGAAGTTTGAGTAAGAGAGACAAAACTGTTTGGATAAGTTTTTAACAAACTTTCATAATTCTCTAAATCTACATGTAAATCTTTTTTTGAATCTATTACATGTAAAGCTTTTCCTATGATTTGCCATGGAACTATGTTTGAGTGATGTTCTAAACTTGAAATGATAACATGTTCAAAGTTTTCTTTTACATAAGCGTAAGCTACTAGGTTTATACCCTCAGTTGCTCCACTGACAAATACAACTTCATCTTTTGTTTTTGCATTTAAAAACTCTGCAACTTTGTGTCTTGCATTTTCATACTCTTTTGTTGCTTTGTTACCCAACCCATGAGCGGCTCTATGTATGTTTGCACAATATTTTTTATAATAACCTTCCATAGCATTAAAGACTATTTGAGGTTTTTGTGCAGTTGCACCGCTATCTAGATAAACTAAGTCGTTGTCTTTAAAAAAAGGAAAATCATCTTTTATCTGATTGGTATGCATTTATATCCTCCCGTGCCCATAAAGGAAAACGCTCATATGCATCTTTTTTAAAAGCATCTACTAACATCAAACGTGCATTTTCTTCTTTTATACCTCTGCTCATTAGATAGTATAGCTGTTCTTCACTCAAACTTCCAACAGTAGCACCATGACTAGCTTCAAGCTCATCTATAAAAATTTCCAATTGTGGTTTTACATAAGCTTGTGCATTGGCTTTTGGTGAGAGTAACAAGGAGT
>CBDLTN010000144.1:0-6355 GCA_965306065.1 uncultured Sulfurospirillum sp.
AAAAATACGAATGCTATTAAAGCACTAACTATTGGAGAAGAAGCCAATATAAGCACAGTTTTTGCAATGCCTGCATAATAGACTGCCATAATAAAACAAAAGTTACTTAAACCCATAAAAAAACCACTTAAGATAACTCCTTTTGTAGCTGTTGTATAACTTTTTATAAATATTTTTTTGCCTTGAGATATAAGCATTAGGTTTGTTGATAGTACAAGACAAATACCAAAAAAGAATCCAACACTTTGTGCTGACAAACCGCTTACTTGAATCAGGGGTGATTCTATACTCATAAGTATAACACCACTTAACGTCAGTAAAATTCCTTTAGTATGTGATGTCATAAGTATCCTAGGTGTCAAATTTTCTTGAAGTATAACTAATTTAAGTTAAAAACTATCTCTATTAAGAGATATTTTGTAATAATCTTCCAAGGTATCTTGATTTGATTTGTTCGCTTGCCATAGCTTGTTTTATAGGTGGAAGTTTTAGTATAACTCCTAGTATAGTTGCCATAACTCTATGGTTCCATAATGCTTGGTTGTCGAAGATAAGATGCTGTAAGGTACCTCTTTCTATTGCCATTGAAACTATTTTATGTGCACTATTGACTGGGGTTAGAACTCTTTTGGTTAAACTTTTTAAAAGTATAGATTTATTTTTGCAGACATTTACACACAATCCACATCCTAAACATCTATTTTCATCTAGTTTTGCTAGTCTCTTTTTTGGTTTTTGAGTATCATTTGCAGATACTAAGCTCATAGCTTCTACAGGACAAACATCTATGCATTTGGTACAACCTTTACATGTAGATTCATTTATGGAAGGTAAAAAGTTACTTGTATGTACTGGGTTTAGAAAAGAAAATTTCCTTGCAGCTTGTAGTGCCTCACAACAGCAACCGCAGCAGTTGCATATAAAACTTACATTATGTTGGGCATTTTCTCCAAACTGAACAAGATTGTGTTCCTTAGCTTTTGCTAAAAGCTCTAAAGCTTCTATTTTGTCAATTTTTCTTGCATAATCATATTTGCTTAATGATTGTGCTGTTTCGCTAAAAGTCATACATATATCAAGTGGGGCATCACATGCACCACCTGTATGAATCTTTTTGTGCCTACAATAACATGAGCTAACACCAATAAACTTAGAAGTCTCTATCGTATATGAAGCTCTCTCATAGTCAAGTACATGTAAAGCATTTTGTTCACTTAATGCATTTTCATTGACAAATGTTCTTCCCATCTGTGTCTCTTCCCTAAAAAGATCCTTTACAAAATCATCTTCTACATCTAAATATTGGTGTAAAAGTTCAGAAAGTAGTTTTTGGTCTATATCATCTCGTGTCCTCATAAGAGCAAATTCAAAAAAACCAGCCATAGGAGGTGGAAGTGCATAAGAAGATTTACCATTGAATTCTATATCTACTAATATAGCTCTACTTGCCAAAGTATCTAAGATTTTTCTAGACTCTTTAAGAGATAATTTCCATATAGATGCTGCAGTTTGGGCTTGAAAAGGTTTTATTGGTAAGAGTGCTACAAGCTCGGCTTCTTTTGGTGAAAAAAGAACTTCTAATACCTTATATAAACTTTTTGTAGGTGGTGCTCCTAGAGGGTATTTGTTTAATCTTTGTATCAAGTTTGTATAACCTGATTTAGCTGTATGATGAGACATAATACCTCCAAAAAACTTTACATGTAAAGATTGTAACTAATAGTTATTTAAATTCAAGATAATTTTATCTATAAAATAGAGTATGTTTATTAATTTTGATATAATTTCAGCAAATAAAGGAAGAAAATGAAATTTGAACTAAAAGATGATTATATAGAGTTATATAAACTTATCAAAATTATGGATTTGGCACAAAGTGGTGGACATGCAAAGATTCTCATAGAAGAGGGGACTGTTAAAAGAAATGGTGAAGTTGAGTTAAGAAAACGTGCTAAAATTATTTCTGGAGATATTGTTGATATTGATGGTGACGTGATTGAAGTTAAGCGTAGTTAATTACTACTTTTGAAGTGAGTCAAGCAACTATTAAGTTGCTTGACAATGATACTAAAGACCTGTTACGTTTTCAGCTTGAGGACCTTTTTGTCCTTCGCCTATTTCAAAAGTCACTTTTTGACCTTCTTCAAGTGTAGCACGCTCTTGTCCGTTTCTGTTAATCTGACGAAAATGTACGAATATATCTTTTCCACCATTCTCTTGCTCGATAAAACCAAAACCTTTTTCACTGTTGAACCATTTAACTGTTCCGTTTACTAATGTTGCCATTGTATTTCCTTGTTTGTTGTAAGTACACCAAATTTCTAAGGTGCTAAAAAGTTAATATAAATTTTTCTTTAAAGTTGCAATGTACTGTTAACAAAAAGTTATAATACAATGTAGACTAAAGATGTAAATCGAATCATCTTTTCGAACTAGGATTATAGCTAGATAATTTACAAAGAGCAAGTAGGCTTTAAAATCACCTTTTATAGGGGAGTTTATACATACGTAGTCTTTGATATTATTTTGATAAGTTAATCATAATTACTAAAAATGAGTAGTTGGCTTTAATTTTGATTATTTGTTTTTTACTTAAATAATGAAAATATACGATAAATGTATAAGAAAATAAGGGATTAAAAAATTAATATATTAAATTCTTTTTTTTAAGATATAATTGCATTTATCAAAACAAGGTTTATACATTACATGCAAACATTAAAAAGAACTACACAAAAATTTATCATAAAGTTTTTTCCAGAGATTATGGTTAAAGGTAATTCTGCTAGAAAGCTCATAACAGGACATCTATATAACAATATCATACATATCTTGACAATTATTTCTAAAGATATAAAGTTTAAAAAGTTTTCAGATAAGATAGAAATAGTTTGCCCTATACAATTTGTTATAGAAACTAGACAAAAGCTTTTAGATACTCCTGGTATCGAGCTTGTTCTTGAGGCACTACAGTTTGATGATGTTGATTCATTAGATATGATAAAAACCATAGTTAATGAGAATATGAAGCATACTATACATAACAAATCATTTGTCATAAGAGCAAAGCGTGCTGGTAAACATGATTTTAGATCCCCTCAAATAGAGAAAGAAGTAGGTGGATATATGTTATATAAAAATACTACAAGTAGTGTAGACTTACATAATCCAGACAAAATTATACGTATTGAACTAATACATAACCAACTCAATATTATCACTCATAAACATAGAGGTTTAGGAGGTTATCCATTAGGTTCTCAAGGAGAAATTTTATCTTTGATGTCGGGTGGTTTTGATTCAACTGTTGCGAGTTATCTAACTATGAAAAGAGGAATTAAAACACATTTTATCTTTTTTAATCTAGGGGGAGTTGCACATGAAATTGGTGTAAAACAAGTAGCTTTATACCTTTGGCAAAAGTTTGGCTCTTCTCATAAAGTTACTTTTACTTCTGTCCCATTTGATGATGTAATTACTGAGATATTCCGTTCTACTGGAGAATCATATATGGGTGTGACTCTCAAAAGACTTATGTTAAAAGCTTCACAAAGTATAGCAAATAACCTTGGTATAGATGCACTTCTTACTGGAGAGAGTATTGCACAAGTTTCAAGTCAAACTTTGAGAAATCTTGCTCTTATAGATAAATCTATAGACATGCTTGTAATCAGACCACTAGCAACAATGAATAAACCAGATATTATCTCTATTGCCAATGAAATAGGAACACGACGTTTTGCTGAGAGTATGCCGGAGTATTGTGGTGTCATTTCTAAAAACCCAATCACACATGGCTCTTTTATACGCATGGAAAAAGAAGCTACTAAGTTTGATTATAGTGTTCTAGATAATGCTGTAAAAAATGCTACTCAAATAAAAGTAGATGAGATTGTTACAGATATAGAAGATATAGGTGAACTTGAAATTATAAGTGATGTTTCAAATGGCAAATATACAATAATAGACATACGAGCTGAAGAAGGTTGTATACAGGCATCATGTGAAAGTATTAAAATACCTTTTTATAAGCTAAAGAGTGAGTTTATAAAACTTCCTAAAGATAAAGAGTACCTTCTTTATTGTGAAAAAGGAATATTAAGTCAACTTCATGGACAATATCTTCAAGATGCACACAATTGTAAAAATATTCGTGTATATAGACCTATATCTTGATGTTATAAAAACAATTGAAGTTTACATTAAATAACATGTACAATAGCCTCTTATATTTGGAATAGTTTTTAATGACAAAAGGATTATTCCAGAAAGAGTTGAATTTTTAAACATACTCCAAAAAGAACAGGTTGTTGAACTTGTTCGTAAATATTTTATATAAGACTTTTCGGTATTAAGAGCTATGTTGTTTCTAAAAAGTTGTGATATTTTATTAAAAAACAAGAGACCACTTAAAATGTGCTTTTTATTAGTTTAACGGCATCTCTTAAAATGATTTTGAACAATACCTTTGTCAGTTTTTGAAGATATACATTTAAAATTTAATCTATTAGGTAGCTTTGAAAATAAAGGCTTTCCTTCACCAAGTAATATAGGTATAGTTGTTATAATAATTTCATCTATTAAATCCTTTTTTAAAAAGTTTTGAATATTTATTCCACCATCTATATAAAGGTTTTTATATCCTTGAAAATGTACCTCATTTAAAATTTTTTCAACTGAACCATTTAATAACTGTACTTTTCCTTTATATTTTTTAGATACTTCTTTTAATGAATTACTTACAACAAATACAGGTTTAGAATATGGCCATTCTTCTCCAAAACTACAGACTATATTAAACGTATTTTTTCCCATTATTATTGCATCAATACTATTTACAAACTCTGGAAAATTTATTTCAAGATTTAGTTCTTCATTTGGATTAGGTAGCCAATCTAATTTTTCACCAATATCTGCAATGTATCCATCTAAGCTTGTTGCTATATATACAAAGTTTTTCATTTTAATCCTTTTATTCTACTGCGTAGAATTATAGCAAATAAAATCTTTATTTAATATTCTATAGTGTAGAATTATTTAGAATAATAAAGGATTTATATGAATAAGAAAAAAAGGGGAAGACCCCAAAAAGAAAATTTGCAATTAAATTCTACACTTATCTTAGAGTGTGCAAAAAAGCTTTTGCTTGAAGAGAATAAAATTCCTAGTATTAGAAAAATTGCTTTAAAACTAAATATCGACCCTATGAGTATATATTACTATTTTCCTAATAAAAATAGTTTACTAGAGGAAATAACTAGTTCTTTAATGAAAAATATCTATAAACCTAAAAATAGTAATGATTGGAAAAATGAATTAAAGTTATTAAGTAAAAGCTATTTGAATTTGTTATCTGACTATCCTGGTTTATTAGAGATTATGTTACAGATGGAATCATCTGAACCTGCTAATGAATTTATTAATCGATTAAGAATAGTTTTATCAAACTTAGAATTAAATGATGAACATTTTAATTCAGCATTATGTTTGTTAGCAGATTATTTACATGGTGTTGCATTAGCAATACAGTGTGATTCTAAAAATAAATTATCTATAAATCAAATAGATAGACCCCTTTTGTTATTTGTAAAAGCAATTGAGTAATATAATAATATGTAACTTAATGAAAAAAATGGGGCTTTTAAACTTCGATAGCTAGGAAGTTTGGATGGTACCCAAGGTCGGACTTGAATCATAAAAAAAGAGATCATAAAGCCTAGATATAAGGCTTTTAGTGAAAGTATGTATGCTACTAACAACCATTAAATATACTATTTATTGACACTTATTGATAAAATAAGCTCAAAGATATTTACATATTTTATGGTTGTTAAATATAAAATTTCTATATAAGTCTTAGCTTACTTAATAATTAAATTAAAAGTTTAACCATGAACCGTGTGTAAATACATAATAAGCGTAATAACAAGCTCTAGCGATAAATGTAACAACGAAGGCAAGAGCAATAATTTTTAAACTTAACATAGGAAGAAATATTTTATAGTCTTTTTGCCTTATACTAAAGAAAGCTACAATAGCTGGAATCAGGTATAAAAAGAATAATACTGCTCCTGTTCCTTCATGAGTCTCTCCATAACCTGGATGATATAACCAGCCATGAGTTGCTATATTTGTATCCCACAGTCCAGCTGCACTCATATAATCATATAAGTTATTAAGATAGACAAAAGCTAGTATAGAACAGATAACTGTTAAGGAAAAAGAGATTTTCCCCAATTTAGAATGTTTTTCGATGTTAATATTTTCTGACATTATATTCCTTAAATAATTTTGAAAATTATACAAGTAAATATATTAAATATTCATAATTATACAATTATTGATACTATATAAG
>CBDLTN010000145.1:0-6250 GCA_965306065.1 uncultured Sulfurospirillum sp.
CATCTTCATGTTCTGCTGCATTTCCTGTTAATACTGTAAATTCTGGTGCATCATTTGTTCCTATTACTGATAAAGAAACAGTTTTTGCTTCACTTATTGAATCTTCATGAATATAATCATTTTCAAATCCATTACCATCATCTGCCACGTATTTAAAAGTTATTACTGCACTCTCTCCAACAGCTAAAGCATTAAAATCACCTACTAATGAATATGATCCATTCGAATTTAAAACAAAACTTTCTATATTGATTTCTACCGGAGAAGTGACCTCTAACTCTCCTACTAACTCATAAGTATGTGCGTCATTTATATCATCGTCACTTACAGTATCTAAGTTTCCAGTAAAAGTATTTAGCCCTTGAAGTGGTTCATTTTGAGACACACTTACATCTTCAACTACTGGTTGATCATTTGTTCCCTTAATTGTTAGGGTTACTGTTACAGGTTCACTTATTGAAGGTTCATTTGGCAATTCACCTTCTCCAAAACCATGCCCATCATCTGCAACAAATTTAAATGTAATAGTTGCACTTTCATCAACACCAAGTATGCTGAAATCTCCTCTAATATTGAATTGAGCTTGAGAATCTTCTTTATCATTGCCTGATAATGAAATACTCTGTATATTTAATTCTCCAACGTCTATATCTTCAGACGTAACTAAGATATCAATATCACTCTCGTCATTTCCACTACTATAAGAAACACTTACAGTATCTTCTGCATCAATATCAACTAAATTGAATGTATGTGTATCACTTAAATCTAAATCATCTACATAAAATGTACCAGCAATAGTATTTAAATTTTCATCATTTGCTATAACTCCATCTTCCCCGGTATCTACTTCATCAAGATCACTAGTTTCATATATTTCATTCAACCCGTCAAGACTTTCAACACCACCAATAGTATCTTCATCTATAACATCACCACCAGAAACATGAGTCACTTTCAAAGATGGACTAACAGCCGTATCATCTTCGTTCATTACTCCAAAAACTATTTCATGAGTACCATTATCTGTAAATATGTGACTAAATGTACCGCTATTTTGTGCACCAGAATCAAATGAACTTGCTAAAAGTTCTATGACCTCTCCATCAATAACAACAAAAGAAAAATCATTATAAGTACTTTGCCCCTCACTTTCAGTATCATAAAATGTCCAATCAAAATTAACTTCTTCACCAGCATTTACTGAAATGAAAAGCTTTAATGCAGAACCGTTTGTTGGGCTTTCTGAAGTACTTAAAACATCTTGTGCTACAACACTACCACCTATAAATTCATTTATTTTAGATAATGAAACACTACCGACTTCCAAAGGTTCAACTAAAAGCTGAGGTCCATCATAAGGGCCTTCTTCATTTTCACTATCACCAACACTAAGAAACCAACTACTAACAGTATCTGCATATGCTATTGGTTGGTCATTTGTACCATTTAAATTTATATTTAATGTAGCTGTATCAGTTTTATCTCCATCAGTAATAATATAATCAAAAGACTCTAAAACATTTTCTCCATATGATAATGCATCATAATTACTAAGATACTCATAATCACCTGTTTGAGTATTAACATTTAAAACACCATAATCTGTAGTGATTGTTATAAAACCATCTTCATTGGAATCAACTATATTATTGATAGAAACTATATTCAAGTTACCATCTGGATTTGGCAATCCATCATCATTATCATTACTTAATAAGTTACCATTAAACAATACATTTTCAAAAGCTTCTACTAAATCATTATTTGCTTGAGGTGCTTGATTTATAAGCCCTCCCTCTTCTGTTTCTAATCCATCAACTGTATTCCATTCAGTTCCAAGGTTATACGTATCAACATCACCTCTTGCATCTGTCCTGTCGGCTACATATGCTTCTGTAATACCTCCTGCACCATCAGCTCCTTCATCACCAGCAGCTGTTGCTTCTTCAGGTAAAGGTTCTCCCGCTAAAAGTGCTTCTTGAATCGCTGTTACATCAGCATCAGCTACAGCTTCACTTGAAACTACTGTTTGGTCTATAAGACTCTTTTCCCCTGCGCTTAATACCAATTCTCGTCCATTTTCAAAACCTATTTTTACACTACTGTTCTCACCCACGGTCACTATTACATCACTTGCGTTCACAGCATCACCAAGGGCTAATACTCTAGTATTCCCATCAACTCCCACTGCTTGGACTATGCCAGACAGATCTTTTATCGTTCCAACCTGTGCCATGATAGACTCCTTTAATATCCTATTTTTCTTATGATACTAAGTATTGGGATTTTTATTAATAGTACTTTGTGAGTATATTTTATATTTAAAATAGATAAAACCACATTCTAGCAACGTTTATGGCCAATATAGAAAAGAAACTCCCGACTTATGGGAGTATAAGAAGGTACTACCTAAGTCTATCTTATAAGTAGTGCCAAAGAAAGTCTATCAGATACATGTAACTTATCGTAAATTTTACGAAGATGTACCTTTACAGTCGATTCAGCAATTTGTGTTCTTGATGCTATTATTTTATTACTATATCCATTTGCAACAAGTTTTGCTATATCTTTTTCCTTCGATGTAAGAGGTTCTAGTTTATCCAAATTTATACTGTTCTTTGATAAGGATGCTTCTTTAATGAGCTGTTGAATAAATTCTGGATATAACCAAACATCACCATTTGAAATAACAGTAATAGCTTGTAAAAGATGAACTGCTGAGAAGCGGCTATTTGCGTATCCTTTTATACCTAATGGCAATAGGCTTTTACCAGTCATAAAAGTTGGACAATCATCCATAAAAAGTACATTTGCATTTGGATAATTATCTTTTAGTGATTTTAAGTACTCTTCAACATTTACAAAAAAATTCTTATCAAGAAGTATTATTACATTACTATTATTATCTAAACATTTTTGCAAACCTGACTCTGTAGTTATATTGATAATATTTGAGTAAATATCGACCAAAGAGGCTTTCCAATGTTCTAACAACGTTTTTGATTGGGTACAAAGTAATATAGTCATGCTATCGCTCCCTTAATGCCCTATTTTTTGCTTTTAGTATTGGTTTTAACAAATAATCTAAAACTGTCTTTTTCCCAGTTAATACATCTACACTTGTAACCATACCCACTTTTACATAAAGTTTCTCATTTTTAAAATCAATATAATCCTTTTTTGCTTTTACATGTACAAGATAAAATGTATTTTCCTCTTCATCAGTTATAGTATCCGCACTTATGTGAACAACCTCTCCATTTAGTCCTCCGTATACTGAAAAATCATATGCTGTTAGCTTAATGATAGCTTTTTGTCCTACATGTAAAAAGGCTATATCAGAGGGCTTCATTTTTGCTTCTATGAGTAAACTATCTTCATTTGGTACAATTTCAACTATATCCATACCAGGTTTTATAACTCCACCTCTTGTATTAATAAAAAGCTGTTTTATAGTTCCTGCTACAGGTGAGCGAACTACTGTTCTATAAACCCTGTCACCTAAAGCATTAATAGATTCTTTTATTCTTGAAAGTTCAGCTTTTACTTCGTTAAACTCCCTTTTGGCTTTATTTTGAAATGTCTTTTTAACTTCTACGTATTTCTTTTGAGATTCATTTATAGTTGATTTTATCCTTGGTATAGAGAGTGTTACTGCTTCTAAATTTCCTTCAATATCATTTTTTTCTCTTTTCAAGGTAATAAAATCTATATCAGGAACAACTCCTCTTTTAACAAGTGGTTTTTTCATAGTTATCTCTTCTTCTATTAGATCTAGACTTCTTTTGTACTGTCTCTTTTTTGCTTTTGCTTCTATCAGTTCATTTTTTCTTTGGTTTAATTGAGATGATATTACATCAAGAGAACTTTTTAACTGTGATATATCCGAATAGTATAGGCTCTCTTCATCATAAAGTAATGCTTTAAACTTTTCATCTACACCATTTGGTATTACAAATGGCTTATTATGAGCTTCTGCATTTAATCTTGTCATCTTTGCTTGTAACTCATTTATCTTTATTTTATTTTCTTCAAAAGAACTTGAAAATCTTATATCTTGTAATTTTAGTAAAGGTTGATCTACCTTTACTATATCTCCTTCTTTAACAAACACTTTAGAAACTATACCACCTTCTAGATTTTGAACTACTTGTATTTTATGAGTTGGTATTACTTTCCCATTGCCTCTTGCTATCTCATCTATTTGAGCATTATCAGCCCAAAATATCAGCCAAGCTATAGAAAGTATAATCGTCCATAAAATAAGTCTTGTACCAACTGTTGATTTTTCTAACACTGCAGAACTTAATGACTTCATATATTCTAAATCTTCTGTCTTATAATACTTTCCTTTTTTTATATCTCGTAAAGGAACTTTTTTAAAATTATTACTATTT
The DNA here is from genome assembly GCA_965306065.1 of uncultured Sulfurospirillum sp. GTDB lineage: Bacteria > Campylobacterota > Campylobacteria > Campylobacterales > Sulfurospirillaceae > Sulfurospirillum_A. The sequence goes on from CBDLTN010000145.1 coordinate 4,401, forward strand.
TGCATTTGATTTTCTCACCATATTAGCTGGAACTCTTAGTTTTTTTAATACTTCATCTCGTTTACCATCTATGATAAGTTTTCCATTATCCAATATAATCAACCTATTTACCAAAGATAGAATGGAACTTTTATGAGTTATGATAAGTGTAGTTTTGTCCATTAAATTTTTAGCTAAATTTATTTTTATTTTTGATTCCATTACATTATCAACAGAGTTTGTAGGTTCATCTAAAAGAATTATTGGTGCATCAAGTAAAAAAGATCTAGCAATTGCTATAGCTTGTTTTTGCCCACCACTAAGACCATCTCCACGTTCACCAACTGGCATGTCGTAGCCTTTTGGATGCAGCTTTACAAATTCATCAACACCAGCAAGTTTTGAAGCTCTTAGCATTTGATCATCGTTAACATAAGGAGCCTTATAAATTATGTTATTCTTTACACTTCCTCTAAAAAGATTTACATCTTGAGGAACATAACCTATATTTTTTCTCAAATCTGCTGGATCTATCTGGTTTATATCTATACCATCAATAAGTATTGTTCCACTTTGTGGTTTATAAAGTCCTAAAATAAGCTTTTCAACAGTTGTTTTTCCAGAACCTATCTTTCCTGCAATTCCTACTTGCTCACCTGGAAGAATTTTGAATGAAATGTTGTCTAAGGCTTTTTTATCTTCATCAGGATAAGAAAAAGTCACATTTTGAAATTCAATAAAACCATTAAATTTATCTCTTCTTATAAACTCTTTTCCCTCAGGTCTATCTATAGGCATTTTCATAATATCATTTAAATTTTTATATGCAGTTTTAGTATGTTCATAGTTAGCTACTAGTGAAGCAACTTGACCTAATGGAGATATTGCACGAGATGAAAGTATAACTGTAGCAATAAGCCCACCCATAGTAAGTTCCATCTCTTGAATAAGATATACCCCATAAACTATAACAGCAACAGTATTTAACTGTATAAAAAAAGCTGTTACAGTTGATACTGAATTAGATAAAATTCTAGTTTTTAAACCCTTGTTTGCTATCTCACCACTAGCTTCTTCCCATTGATACTGAGCGCTTCCACTAGCACCCATGGTTTTTATAGTCTCTATATTACTGAGTGATTCAATCAAAACAGAATTTTTATGTGCTGCGGCTTCGTATGCACTTTCTATACTTCTGTTTAATGGTCCTTTTACAAAAAATGTATATATTGTGATAGCTATAATAATCGATACCGGAGCCCAAACAATATTTCCTCCAATAAGATGAATTACAAATAAAAATATAAATATAAAAGGAAGATCAATAATTGTAGCAACTGTAGAAGAAGTAAAAAAACCTCTTATGCTCTCAAATTCTTTAAGGTTATTTGCAAAAGAACCAACTGATTTTGGTCTAACAGCCATATTGAGTCCCATCACTCTTTCAAAAATAATAGAAGACATAATAATATCACTCTTTTTACCAGCAACTTCTAAAAAATATGCTCTTATAAACTTTAAAATTGTATCAAGTACGTAAACAACAACAACACCTATCGCTAATACCCAAAGCGTTTCAATCGCATTATTTGGTACAACTCTATCATAAACATTCATCACAAATAAAGGGCTAGCAAGAACAAAGAAATTTATAACAAGAGATGCAAATACTACATCAGTATATATCTTTTTTGATTTCCATAAAGTTCCCCAAAACCAATGAGATTTCGAATTTTCTAAAATAAAGTCCTCTTTATCTTCTTGCCTATACTCTTTTTTAAGATAAAATGCATGTCCTAAATACTCTTTATTTAAATCTTCTACTTTTACCCATATTTCACCCTCTTCGTAATCTGGAAGCACTATCTTTG
>CBDLTN010000146.1:0-6249 GCA_965306065.1 uncultured Sulfurospirillum sp.
CTATAGGAATCATTTTAGTCAGTTTAGTAGTGGGTGGTATTATAGTTTGGTTTATCTATACTTTTTATAAACGTCAAGAAGAGATAGAACAGGCAAATAATGCATTAGAGGATAAAGTCAAAAAAAGGACTACTAAATTAGAAAAAGTTCTTTCACATGAAAAACATTTAAAAGATGTTCTAACAACATTAGCAGAAGTAAATGAGCTACTAATAAATGCATTAACTATCAAAGCTATTTTAGAAAGTTGTGTAAAAAAACTCTCCGCAAATAAAGCGTATGCCTTTGTATGGGCAGGACTCATAGATGAAAATATGCTAGAAATAATTTCACAAACAAAAAACAACATAAATATAATTCCAGAACAATTTATAAAAATAGATCAAATAAAAGATACTGATATTTTGTACGACCCTGTTAAAACTGTTATTAGAGAGAAAAAACTGGTTATAAAAAATGTTTCTAAAAAACTACCTATGAGTAACCACCATAAAAGAAAAGAAGATGTTGAGCTTAACTGGTTTATAGTTTTGCCATTACTAAATAAATTAGATAATAGTGTATCAGGAGTCATTACAGTATTTTCTATGAAAGAAGAGGTATTTGCTCCTGAGGAAATTAAAATCTTAGAAAATTTAGCAAACGATGTAAGTATGGCAATCCATTCCCATAAACAACGTAATGCAATAACAACAATGAAAGAAGAGAAAATTTCAAATTATGAGCAGACTATTTTAGCTTTTGTAAATATCATAGAACAAAGAGATACTTACACAGCAGGACATACTATAAGGGTAGCTCACTATTGTGAACTTATTGCGCAAGAGATGAGATTTACTTCAACTCAAGTTCATCGTCTTAAAAAAGCTGCTATTTTACATGACATTGGCAAGGTGGCTACACCTGATGCTATTTTACTAAAACCAGGTAAATTATCTAGCTTAGAATACGAACTAATCAAACAACACTCTGATGTTGGAGTAAATATGCTTAAAAGAATCTCAATGTATTCTAATTTATCAGAAATAATTAGATACCATCACTCCAGATATGATGGTAAAGGCTATCCTAAAGTAAAAAATACAGAAAAGATCTCTATGTCAGCTCATATTTTAATGTTAGCAGATTCATTTGATGCAATGACTACAAATCGCATTTATAAATCAAAAATGTCTACCCAAAATGCCTTAGAAGAACTACAAAAATGCTCAGGTACTCAATTTCACCCAGAAGTAGTAAATGTAGCTATGAAAGTTTTAAAAAATATAGAAACTTTATCGGAAGCTACTCAAATGCCAGCTTCTGAATTAGAACAACGTCGAATGTCCTATTTTTTCAGAGATTCTTTAACGGAATTATACAATGAAGACTACTTACAGATATTTTTAGAAAAAAAGCATAAATACAAATATTTAAATATCTTAAACTTACGACATTTTTCAATCTATAACAAAAAATATGGTTGGAAAAAAGGAAGTAAATTCTTAAAAAAGATTGCAATGTTTTTAAAAGATAATTTTAAAGACAGTTTAATTGTTAGGTATCATGGAGATGACTTTATAATACTCTCAAAAGAAAATTTAGAGTTAGATATTATAGAGATAAGTAAATCTGAAATATTTGGGGATAACAACATAAAACTAGATTTTAATTATTATGAAATTGATGAATACTTCACTTATAGTAAGTTTTTAGAATTGGAAAAAAGTTAAAGGGCAAATTTTATCTTTGCCCTTTTAGTATATTAAATTGGTAAAACTCTTATCTTCTGTGAGCAGTGTTCTCTTAGAACTGACTCTATTGCGAATAGAGTTCCTGTTGAACTACTTGCACATCCTGAACAAGCTCCAAGATATCTTATATATATGTCAGTATTGCCATCTTCTGTATCTTTTATATCTAGTATTTCTAAGTTTCCACCATCCATAACAAGCATTGGACGGATATCTTTATCTATTGCTGCTTCTACTGCTTTAAGTTTTTGAACCATAGTAAAATCATCAAAAGATATTTCTGACTCTGTACCTGCTATTTTTGCATCTGCTAAGGCACTGATCTTCTCTTTTTCCATCTCATCTCTTGTATCTTTTAAAATATCTACAAGATAATACTCTTTATCTTCATGTCCACCCGGTTTAATACATGATTTACAAAATGCACCTGCTTTAGTGTAGTTTGTAATCTCTTCAACCGTATGAAGGTCATTTATTTTTATAACTTCTTTAATAGTCCCTAGACTTACTCTAGCACATTCACATACAATAATCTCATCTTCAAAACTCTCTGCATCAACACCTTTATAACTTGCTGCTGCTGCTTTAATAACATCATAAGCCATAACAGAACAATGCATCTTTTGTGGTGGTACTGCTGGAACGTCAGGATTATCTCTCATTGCAAATTCAACATCTATATTAGTTATTTTTACTGCTTGGTCTACAGTTTTTCCCAAACAAAGCGCAGCCATAGTATCACTACTAGCTATTGCCGTTCCACAGCCAAAACTTTTAAATTTTGCCTCTTTGATAACATCTGTCTCTTCATCTACAACCCAATAAAGCCTTACTGCATCACCACAGCTCTCAGCTCCAAAATCAGCAATAATAAGCTTTCCGCCTTTATCTTTTGCTTCATCTTCAGTAATCTCACCCATATTTTGTGGATTATTCATCAAGTCTTGTACTTTTTGGCTATACTCTTCCCAAATCGAGCCACCTATTAAATCATTTTTTGCCATTTTCTATCCTATAATTTACTATCATGCCAATCAGGTGCATATGAATATGTACTTGATATAGCTCTTAATCTTTTAACAGCATCTTTTAAAACATCTACTGTATAATCTATTTCTTCTTCTGTTGTAAAACGTGAAAGTGAAAGTCTTAAAGCAGTATGTGCTAAATCTGCCTCAGCTCCAATAGCTTCCATAACAGGATTTGATTCTAAATCTTCACTAGCACATGCACTACCTGTACTTGCAGCAATACCATGTTTATTAAGATCCCAAAGCATAGCTTCTCCCTCAATTCCTTTAACACTTACAAGTATTGTATTTGGAGTTCTTTCATCTTTTTCGCCAACTACAAATACATCATCTAATTTCAAAATTTCATCTTCTAATTTATCTCGTAATTTTCTTACATTATTGTTTTCATAATCAAGGTTTTTTACGGCTAATTCTAGGGCTTCACCCATACCAATTATACCAGTTACATTTAATGTTCCACTTCTTCTGCCACCCATATGTTCACCACCGTGAAAAAGAGGAGTTAGAGCTTGAGAATTCTTTATATATAGTCCACCAACACCTTTTGGTCCATGAAATTTATGAGCTGAAAAACTTAAAAAATCTATATCAAGCTTTTTTAAATCAACTGGAATTTTTCCAACTGCTTGAACTGCATCAGAATGAAATAGAACTCCATTTTCTCTACAAATTTTTGATATCTCTTCTACTGGGAAAAGCATACCTGTCTCATTATTTGCCCACATTATTGTGACTAATGCAGTTTTTTCTGTTATAAAATCTTTTAAAGTATGTGCTTCAATAACACCCTTTTCATTTACAGGCAAGTAAGTTACTTTTACACCTAGTTTCTCTAAAAATTTACATGTAGAAATTATAGCGGGATGTTCTACTTCACTTGTAATAATATGGTCTTTTTCACCATTTAAAATGTGGTCGTAATATACACCTTTTAACGCCCAGTTATTACTTTCTGTAGCACATGATGTGATAACAATATCATCTTTATCATCTGCATTTAACCCACTGTATAGTTGGTCCATTGCTTTTCTCAAAGCAGGGTGAGTTTCACTACCAAAACTATGAAGAGAATTAGGGTTCCCATACGCTTGTATAAAATATGGTTCCATCTCTGCATAAGCTTTTGGATCTATGATTGTTGTTGCATTGTTGTCTAAATAGACTCGCATCTTATCTTCTCCATTTTAATTAGGATGTTTTTTATCCGATTTCTTTTTTTGAATACTATTCTTTTTTTTATTAAAAAAAGCTTTATTTTAAAATCAACTCTAATTTTTCAATACTTTTATTAAAGTCAAATGCCTCTTCAGGTGATTGTCCTAAATACTCTTCCATAACTTCTTTTCTAGTTATTGCTTCATCAAGCTCTTTATCATTGCCTTTTTGGTAAGCACCAATTCTTATTAAAACTTCATTCTCTTTTAAAATAGAATTTAATCTTTTAAATTTCATTGCTAATTTTTGGTGTTTTTCATCTATAACATCACTCATAACACGTGATGCACTGTTTTGTATACTTATAGGCGGATAAATTCCATAATCCGTCATTTCTCGAGACAAAACTATATGACCATCAAGTATACTTCTTGATTGATCTGCGATAGGATCACTAAGATCATCTCCTTCAACTAAAACTGTAAAAAATGCAGTAATTGAACCTTTTCCCTCTTCTTTTCCAGCTCTCTCCATAAGTTGCGGTAAAAGAGTTAAAACTGATGGTGGATAACCTTTTGATGTTGGAGGTTCACCTAGGGCTAAACCAATCTCACGTTGAGCCATAGCAAAACGAGTAACAGAATCCATCATAAAAAGGACGTCTCTTCCTTGATTCTTAAAATACTCGGCAATACTCATCGCTGAAAATGCTCCATATTTTCTCATTAAAGGAGAATCATCGCTAGTTGCAACTACTAAAACTGTATTGCTTAGATCTCCTCCAAGATTTTTATGTATAAATTCAGGAATTTCACGACCACGCTCTCCTATAAGAGCTATGACCTTTATTGGAGCAACACTACCACGTACTATCATACCCATAAGAGTTGATTTCCCCACTCCACTGCCTGCAAAAATACCTACTTTTTGACCTTTACCACAAGTAAGCAGTCCATCAATTGTCTTAACTCCTACACCAAAAGGCTCATTTATAAGTCCTCTTTTCATAGGGTCTAATGGAGCTTTCATGATAGGTGAATACGTACTAGTCTTAATAGGGGGTTTACTGTCTTTTGGTCTTCCAAAAGGATCTATTACACGTCCTAAAAGCTCATTTCCTACAGGTATACTCATTCCCTGTCCACTTATAAAAACTTTATCTCCGCTCTTAAAACCTTCAATAAAACCAAAAGGTGATATAAAAAATGAATATTGGTCTATTTCTGTAACCATACCAAGCTCACTCTTACTCGCATCTTCTAGTGAAATTAACTTTACAATATCACCTATGCTTGGTCTAAGCCCTTGTGCTTCTATAGTAGTTGAACTAATTTTTTTAATAGTTCCAAATTTAGGAGAGAGGTTCCCTTGTTTGAGTCTCTCTTTGAAACTATGTAGTGCCATTAGTAGCGAGCTTGTGATGGAGAATTAATGATATCAAAAAACTCTTTTCTTGTATCAGATTTTAAAAACAAACCTCGAAGTGCTGATGTTGTTGTAGCTGAGTGAGTTTTTCCAACTCCTCTCATTTCCATACACATATGACGAGCTTGAACAACAACAGCTACTCCTTTAGGAGATATAACTTCATCAATAGCATCTGCAATCTGCTCTGTTAGTTGTTCTTGAATCTGTAACCTTCTGGCAAATATATCTACCATACGAGGAATTTTAGAAAGACCCACAACTTTACCATCTGGTATATATGCAACGTGTGCACGTCCAATTATAGGAAGTATATGATGTTCACACATAGAATAAAACTCAATATCTTTTATTAGGACCATTTGATTGTTATCACTTTCAAAAAGTGCATCATTAAGCACTGCAACTGGGTCCTGATGATAACCTTGTGTCATCTCAGCAAAGGCTTTAAATACTCTTTGTGGAGTTTTAACTAAACCTTCACGTTGGGTATTCTCACCTATGATTTCTAGCATAGTTTTAACTGCGTTTTCAAACTCTTCTTGTCGTTTTATCATTTTACAATCTTTTCTTTTCAAAGCACGAAGTAAACTTCTGTATTTTATTTATTTTAAAAGATAGATTATATCTTTTATTTGCTTTTTTGTTTCTTTTAATTTTAATATAGATTTTTTACTATAAATCAAAATTTTAGAAACAACTCTGGTATAGATGTTTTCGTACTGACTATAGAATAAATATATTTATATCAAATATTGTTATTTTGTTATATATTATGACTGCAATAACCATATTTTGAAAAAAATTATCTACTTATAATGGCATATAAAGTAAAATTTTGCTATATTAAGAAAAAATTTTAGAAAAGGTAATGTATGCAAATCAAAGTAGAGCGTATAGAC
>CBDLTN010000147.1:0-6014 GCA_965306065.1 uncultured Sulfurospirillum sp.
CTTCATATAGGACATGCAAGAGGTGCTGTTCTTGGAGATTCACTTTACAGAATAGGAAATCACTTAGGTTATAAGATAACAAGTGAATACTATGTAAACGATGCTGGTTCTCAAATGTCTATGTTGGGACTTTCGATATTTCTTGCAGGAAGAGAAAACATACTTAAAGTAGATGTAGAGTGGCCTGAAGAATTTTATCGTGGTGAATATATTATTGACTTAGCATTTAATGCAAGTACAGAGTTAGGTGAGTCTATATTTCAAAGCGAAGAGAGTATTGAGCAACTATCATTATGGGGAAAAGACAAAATGATAGAGCTTATAAAATCAAATCTTGCTGATGTAGGTATAGAGTTTGAACAATTTATAAGTGAAAAATCTCTTTATAGTGGTTGGGATGCAAGTTTTAAAAAGCTTGAAGAGTCAGATAAGACTTTTGTTGAAGGTGGTAAAACCTGGATTCGTTCAACTGATTTGGGTGATGAAAAAGATAGAGTAGTAGTAAGAGAAGATGGAAGACCAACTTACCTTGCTGGTGACGTTATCTATCATGACAATAAATATCAAAGAAAATACGATCACTATATCAACATTTGGGGAGCTGACCACCATGGTTATATCTCTCGTGTAAAAGCTGCTATTAATTTCCTAGGATATGATGAAAAAAAGCTAGAAGTGATTTTAGCACAGATGGTTGCACTTTTAAAAGGTGGTGAGCCATATAAAATGAGCAAACGTGCTGGTAATTTTATACTTATGAGTGATGTTGTTCGTGATGTTGGAAGTGATGCTCTTAGGTTTGTATTTTTGAGCAAAAAAAGTGATACTCACTTAGATTTTGATGTAGATATGTTTAAACAAGAAGATAGCTCAAATCCGATATTTTATATAAACTATGCTCATGCTAGAATAAATCAGGTTTTTAACAAGAGTGGAAAAACTCTTGAAGATATCAAAGGTATTAAGCTAGAAAATCTTAATGATGATGCAGCAAATCTTTTATATAGTGCATTACTTCTTCCGGAAGTCTTAGAAGATGCTTTTGAATCAAGACAACTGCAAAAAGTGACAGAGTATCTTAAAAGTCTTTCTGCAAATCTTCATAAATTCTATAACGAAAATAGAGTAGTAGGTGAAAAAGATGAAGAAAAGTTTTTAAAGTTATTTGCTATGGTTGCAACTAGTATAAGAACTGGTTTAAACTTAATAGGTATAAAAGCCAAAGTTAAAATGTAGGTAGTATTTAACTACCTACTTTGAACATTTACTACATACACCTTTAATAACAATAAAACTTTTTTCAACTTGAAAGTTACCATTACTATTAATATTGTTATAGAGGTCATTTAAATCCACATCAAAATCTTTAACGCTATTACAGCTTTTACATAAAAGATGAATGTGTGGATCTTTTTTAAGCTCATACTGTTGCTTTTGATTTGGTAGTTTTATCTCTTCTATAATGGATGATGTTATCAGATCACTGATGTTTCTATATAAAGTTGCTTTAGAAAGTGAAGGCGATTCTTCTAAAAGTTTTGAGTAAAGTAAATCTATATCAATATGTCCAAAATCATCAATACGGTTTAGTATAGATAACCTTTGATGAGTTGATTTCATATTGTTTGATTTTAATAATTTTTGATACTTATCCATTTATTCCCTTTTCATTATGAATTATATTAAAGTAAAATAAATAAGACATTAATTATCCGAATTAGAATTTATATCTTAAAATATAAATTATCTATCAATATCTAGTATTTAATAGGATTAAATATCATTTAAGATTTTATGTTGTATACTTTTTTACTTTAAAAAAAGGAGTAGGAATGAAAATTTCTAAGGTTTTGAGTTTATGTGTTCTTGGTAGTACTGTTTTGTTTGGAGCTAACTCTTTAGCTACTGATGCAATAAATAATGGTTTAAAAGCTATTCCCCAAAGCAATTTGGAGCTTCTAAAGCTTATTGATGATGTTAATGATCCTATAACACCACAAAAGGTAGAGCTTGGTAAAAAATTATATTTCGATCCAAGAATGTCGAAAAGTAGTTTAATAAGCTGTAACACATGTCATAATTTAGGATTGGGCGGTGCTGATGGTATAAGTGCAGCTATTGGGCATGGTTGGACAGTTAATCCACATCATCTGAATTCTCCAACTGTTTATAACTCTGTTTTTTTTAAAGCACAGTTTTGGGATGGTAGAAGTCCTCACTTAGCAGATCAGGCACAAGGACCAGTTCAAGCAGGACCAGAAATGGCAGCTCCTCCAAAACTCGTTGAAAAGAGAATTACTTCTATCCCTGAATATGTAAATGAGTTTAAGAATGCATATGGTTCAAATGTAAAAATAGATTTTGCAAAAATCACATCTACTATAGCAATTTTTGAAAAAACATTAGTTACTCCAGCAAAATATGATGATTTTTTGAATGGAGATAATAAGGCATTAAATAAACAAGAGAAAAAAGGATTAAGAGTATTTTTAGACAAAGGATGCGCAACCTGTCATAATGGTATAGCTCTTGGTGGAACTATGCAACCATTTGAAATTGCAAATAAATACAAGTTTTCAAAAGTTGGTGATTTTAAGGGAAATGCACATGGTATGGTAAAAACGCCTACTTTGAGAAATATAACAGAAACAGCTCCTTATTTTCACAATGGGCAAATCTGGACATTAAAAGAGGCAGTTCAGGAGATGGGTAGCGTGCAACTTGGCATAAAAATAAATGATAAAGAAGCTAAGCAAATTGTTACTTTCTTGAAAGCATTAAAAGGTAAAAAGCCAGTAATTAGTTACCCTCAATTACCTGAGAGTACAGATAAAACACCAAAGCCAAATGCTAAATAAATAAAGAGGGAGAGTTTTACTCTCCTTCTATTGACATTTCTCTGATTTTTTTCATCTCTTCATCACGCTCAGATAAAAACTCTTCTATGTTATATCTTGAACGGTAACCAGGAGTCATAAGATGGATTAGGATATCTCCTAAATCTATAACTATCCATTCATTTTCATCATCTATATGCAAAAAAGATTCTTCTTTTAAACCTTTTTTTAAATCATCTAAAAGAGCAACACCATGTCTCTCTCCAAGAGTTGTTGCAATGACAACTTGCTCTACAAAGTAGTCTTGATCTTTCATATCAAAAACTTGTATGTTTTCTGCTTTTTTCGAATCCAAAATATTTACTATATTTTCTATTCTATTTTCCATTTTTTTCCTTATAAAACTCTATTATTTCTTTCTTTATTTTGTGTGGGATGAAAGTTGTGTCCATATTTGAACGGAGTTCTGAAGAGCTTATTTTAACATTAATTGGCAATTTTTTCAACTCTTTTGGCAAAATAGTTTCATCTCTTGATGCAACTATAAATTCAACCATATTTTTTAGTTCGTTATAACGATGCCAATTCTTCAATGAAGATAGGTTGTCAGCTCCAATAATAAGATATATTTTATTCAAATCATATCTTCTCTTTAGATACTCTACAGTCTCTATAGTGGGAACTGCTCTTGTTTGTTTTGCTTCAAAATCCAATACTTCTACCTTTTTACATGTAAAGAGTTTTTTTAGCCAATTTAGACGAAGCTTGGAAGGAGCAAAAAACTTTTTTTTAAAAGGATTTAAGTATGTAGGAACAATAAAAATTTTGTTTACATGTAAAGAATGTAGAGCTTTTTTTACAATCTCTTCATGTCCACAGTGAGGGGGATCAAAAGAACCTCCAAAAATTGCTATATCCATTAACGTGTTCCCTTAAACTTTTTTATAACTCAATTTAGATAAAATACAAAAAATTTAGATGTATTATAACAAAGGAAATGCAAAATGGCACTAAAAGTAGCAATTAATGGTTTTGGACGTATAGGAAGATGTGTTGCTAGAATAATTGATAGCAGAGATGATGTAGAATTAGTATGTGTAAATGACACAGCTAAAAGAGATATGACAGAACAACTTTTGAAATTTGACAGCGTTCATGGAACATTTGCAGGAGAGGTGAAAACTCTTGATGATGGTTACATGCAAATAGGAAATTCAAAAGTAAAAATGTTTTCTACAAGAGACCCAAAAGAGTTGAATTTCTCTGATTATGGTGTTGATGCTGTTTTAGAGTGTACTGGTGCATTTTTAACTATGGAAAAAGCGCAAGTATTTATTGACCAAGGTGTAAAAAGAGTTATTATGTCAGCTCCTGCAAAAGATGATACTCCTACATTTGTAATGGGTGTAAATGAAAGTGAGTATGCTGGACAAGCGATAGTATCAAATGCAAGTTGTACTACAAACTGTCTTGGCCCTGTAGCAAAAGTTCTTGATGATGCATTTGGGATTGACAAAGGATTAATGACAACTATCCATGCTTATACAAATGATCAAAATATCCTTGATGTAAAACATGCAAAAGACCTACGTCGTTCACGCGCCGCAGCTGTTAATATGATACCTACTACAACAGGAGCTGCAAAAGCAATCGGGCTTGTTCTTCCTCAACTAAAAGGCAGACTCCATGGTCAGAGTGTGAGAGTTCCAACTCCAAATGTATCTATGGTTGATTTGAATGTTTTAGTTAAAAAAGATACTTCAATAGAAGAGGTAAATGCACTGTTAAATGAAAAAGCAAATGGTGAATTAAAAGGAATTTTAGAAGTAGATTCTCAGTTTAGAGTCTCAAGTGATTTTGTTAGTTGCCCAGTAAGCTCAATAGTAGCAGGTGATTTAACACAAGTTATAGCTGGTAACATGGTAAAAATCATGGCATGGTATGATAATGAGTGGGGATATTCAGTAAGACTTGTAGACATGGCTCTACATGTAAGTAAATAAGGGAAGTCATGGTACGCTCTATCAGAGATATAGAAGTAGCAGGTAAAAAAGTTTTTATCCGTTGTGATTTTAATGTTCCTTTAGATGAATTTATGAATATAACAGATGATAGACGTATACGTTCTGCTATACAAACTATTCGTTACTGTTTAGATAATGGTTGTACTGTAATAGTTGCAAGTCATCTTGGTCGTCCTAAGGGAGTATTTGAAGAGAAATACTCCTTAGAGCCAGTTTTTAAAAGACTTACTCGAATACTAAACTGTGAAGTAAAGTTTGCTAATGATGTTATAGGAAATGACGCTAAAGAAAAAGCAAAATCACTTCAAAAAGGTGAAGTTCTTCTTTTAGAAAACCTTAGATTTGAAAAAGGTGAGACTAAAAATGATGAAGAATTAGCTAAAGAGTTAGCTGCGTACGCAGAAGTTTATATCAATGATGCATTTGGTGTTTGTCACCGTGCACATGCTTCTGTTGAAGCAATAACTAAATTTTTTGATAAAAAAACAAGCGCAGCTGGATTTTTACTTCAAAAAGAGGTAAATTTTTCAAAAAATCTTTTAAGAGCACCTACTCGACCTTTTGTAGCAGTTGTGGGAGGAAGTAAAGTAAGTGGAAAACTTCAAGCACTTATAAATCTTTTGCCTAGAATAGATAAGTTAATTATTGGTGGAGGAATGGCTTTTACATTTTTAAAAGCTCAAGGACTTGATATTGGTAATTCACTTGTTGAAGATGATTTGATTCCTGAAGCATTAAAGGTAATAGAAGAGGCAAAAAGATTGGGAGTTAAATTTTATCTTCCTGTAGATGTAGTTGCTGCTCAAACTTGTTCACAAGATTCTACTGTAAAATTTGTAACAACTCAAGAGATTCCAAAAGGTTGGATGGGACTAGATATTGGACCAGCAACTTCTAGAATGTTTAGAGAGGCTCTTCACGACGCACAAACTATTCTTTGGAATGGACCAATGGGAGTTTTTGAGTTAGAAAAATTTGCAAAAGGAAGTCACAAAATTTCACACGCAATTAGTGAAGCTCATGCGACTACTGTTGTGGGTGGTGGTGATACTGCTGATGTTGTGGCTCGTGCAGGAGATGCTGATGAGATGACATTTATCTCTACTGGTGGTGGTGCTAGTTTGGAGCTTATTGAAGGTAAAGAACTGCCAGG
>CBDLTN010000148.1:0-5851 GCA_965306065.1 uncultured Sulfurospirillum sp.
ACCTGGAACTGGTAAAACAGCAATTGCTGAAGGACTAGCATCAAAAATATCAGCAAAAGATGTTCCTTTGTCACTCCAAAATAAGCGTTTAGTAGCTCTTGATATGGCAGCATTGATTGCTGGTGCGAAATATAGAGGTGAATTTGAAGACAGACTAAAGGCTGTTATAGATGAAGTAAAAGAAGATGGTAATATTATTCTTTTTATAGATGAAATTCATACTATTGTTGGAGCAGGAGCAAGTGAAGGAAGTATGGATGCGGCTAATATCTTAAAACCTGCCTTAGCACGTGGTGAGCTTCACACAATAGGTGCAACAACACTAAAAGAGTATAGAAAACATTTTGAAAAGGATACTGCTTTACAAAGAAGATTTCAACCAGTAAAAGTAGATGAACCTAGTGTAAATGAAGCCTTACAAATACTAAGAGGGATTAAAGAACCGCTTGAAGCACATCATAGTGTAACTATCACTGATAGTGCATTAGTATCAGCTGCAAAGTTAAGCAATAGATATATTACAGATAGGTTTTTGCCAGATAAGGCAATAGACCTTATAGATGAAGCTGCGGCTGAGCTTAAAATGCAAATAGAGAGTGAACCAACAGACCTTAGTAAAGTTAAAAGAGAGATAAGCACTCTAATGGTTGAAAAAGAAGCTTTACTAATGGAAAAAAGTAAGAAAAATAGTGATAGATTAAGTACAATTGAAAAAGAGTTAAGTGATGCAAAAGAGAGACAACAAGGGTTAGAAACTCGTTTTGAAAATGAAAAAAGCGTATTTGAAAAGATATCTACATGTAAAGCAGATTTGGAGAGTTTAAAACGTGAAGCTGATTTGGCAAAGAAAAACAGTGAGTTTAACAAAGCAGCTGAGATTGAGTATGGAAAAGTTCCTGAGCTTTTAAAAGAAGAAGAAAATTTGAAGCTAAGATGGGAGCAGATGGTTGAAGAGGGAACACTGCTTAAAAACTCTGTAGATGAAGAGATGATTGCAACTATAGTCAGTAAGTGGACAGGAATTCCAGTAAATAAAATGATGCAAACAGATAAACAAAAAGTACTTGGTATTGAAGATAGACTTAGAGCCCAAGTGGTTGGACAAGATAAAGCACTTAGAGCAATAGGACGTGCTATAAAAAGAAACAAAGCAGGGCTTAGCTCAAATGAACGCCCTATAGGAAGCTTTATGTTCTTAGGACCAACTGGTGTTGGTAAAACCCAAAGTGCAAAAGCATTAGCAAACTTTCTTTTTGATAGTGAGAAGTCATTGTTAAGATTTGATATGAGTGAATATATGGAAAAGCACTCTGTAAGTCGTCTTGTAGGTCCTCCTCCAGGATATGTAGGATACGAAGAGGGTGGACAGCTTACAGAGTTAGTACGACGTAATCCATATAGTGTAATTTTATTTGATGAGATAGAAAAAGCTCATCCTGATGTTTTTAATATCCTTTTACAAGTGCTTGATGATGGACGTTTAACTGATAACAAAGGTGTAGTGATAGACTTTAAAAACACTATTATCATTTTAACATCAAACATAGCAAGTGATAAAATTATGGAAAATCCTGAGAATTGCGAAGATAGCGTTATGAGTGAGCTTAAAAGAAATTTTAAACCAGAGTTTTTAAATCGCCTTGATGATATAGTAATCTTTAATCCACTAGGGCTTGAACAAATAACATCTATAGTAGATATACTTTTTCAAGAGTTACAAGAAAAACTATCAGAAAAAGATATGACTATAACACTCTCAACAGAAGCTAAAAGTTTAATAGCTGAGGCAGGATTTGACCCAGTATATGGAGCCCGTCCACTAAAGCGTGCTATCTATGAGTTTGTTGAAGACAGGCTTGCTGATATGATTCTAAGTGATGAGATAGGCGAGGGTGATAATCTAGTAGTTAATGTAAGTGAGGATAACATAGTTATTAATAAATAAAGTTTTACATGTAGAGAATTTTCTCTACATGTACTAGTGTTTATGCTGTTGCTCTTTTACATTTAAGTGTGAGTGTTGGTAGTATACAAAAGTGTGGTTCTCTTCACGAAATAGTTTTGCATTGACTTCAAAAACTTCATTTAAGTGTTGTTCTTTAATATCTTTTGAATTTATATTATGGATGATTTGTCCATCTTTCATCATCAGTAATTTATCCCCATAATGAAGAGCATGCTGTATATCATGAAGTACTATAAGAGTTATGATATTGTGCTCTTTTGTAAATTTTTTTATGACTCTAAGAACATCTAGTTGATTTTTTGGATCTAAGTGAGATATTGGCTCATCAAGAATTAAAACTTTTGGTTCTTGAGCCAAACTAGAGGCAAGTAATACCTTTTGTCTTTGACCTCCACTTAGTGTAGTTATATTTTTGTTTAAAATACTTTGTAGTGAAAAACTCTTAATAATGGAATTTATTATCTTCCTATCAGCTTGTTTTATTTTTGCACCACAATAAGTGTATCTTCCAAGTTCTAGTACTTCTAGAACTGTAATGTCAGGAACCTCGCTAAATTGTGGCATATATGAAATGATTTGAGAAAGCTTTTTGGGTTTTAATAATCCAATATTATTTGAATCTAATGTAACTTCTCCACTGTTTTTTTTATATATATTTGCTATAGTTTTTAATAAAGTAGTTTTACCTGCGCCATTTGGTCCTACAAAGACTCTTACTTCACCCTGATTTGCACTGAAAGTTATTGATTTTAAGATTTTTTTATTTTTTATTGAAAAAGATAAATCTTTTACATGTAACATTATTTACCTCTTTTTAAAAGAAGATAGAGAAATATAGGAACACCCATAAAAGAGGTTAAAATACCTATTGGTAAAATAATAGGAGGCATAATTACCTTTGAGATAAAATCTGCAAGCAGTAGTAAAATTGAACCTACTAAAGCAGATAAGCTTAAGACAGACAGATGTGAGCTACCAAGAAGCATTCTAACTATATGAGGAGCTACTAGCCCTACAAAACCAATGATACCTAGAAATGATACAGCAATGGCTGAAAGCAAAGAAGATAAAAGAAGGGCGATAAATCTGAATTTATCTACTTCAACACCTCTACTTTGAGCACTATCATCTCCAAAACTAAGTGCATCCATTTTCCAATGTGTTAATAAAAAATACAAATATACAGGAACAAAAACAGAAAACATTATATAAATTGATTCCCAATTTGCTTTTCCTAATTCTCCAAATGTCCAAAATAGAGTTGCCGAGACTTCTAAATCATCTGCAAAATATTGTAAAAACATAGTAAGAGCATGAAATAATGAACCCAAACCAACACCAGCTAGTATCATAGAAGCTGGACTCAGAGAAGACATTTTACCAAGTAAAAGGATTATGCTCATACAAAAAATACTTGCTAAAAAGGCACAAAGACCAACGCCAAGGTTAGAGTTAATTGTGCTTCCATCAGCATATACTTGTAAAACGATGATGGCAAATGAAGCACCAAATGCTGCTGCTTGAGATATACCAAGTGTAAAAGGAGAAGCCAATGGGTTTTTAAGACTTCCTTGCATAATTGCACCACTAAGTCCAAGTAAAGCACCAGCAAGTAAAGCTGCCATTACCCTTGGAAGTCTGATTTGAGTTATGATAAGATCAAAATTACTTTTTTCTTGTAAAATTTTTCTAGTATCTTCAAGTTGTAATCCATCTGCACCAGTAAGTAAATTTAAGAAAATAGATAAAATTAAAATAACTATTAAGATTATACTAAGTAGATATCGCTTTGCTTTTCTTGAGTCTATCGAATGTTTTTGAATCATTTAAAATTTACTATTGGATATCTTGATTTTAGTAGTTTTTTTGAACCGTTTTCATAAAAAATATCATATATTTCAGTCATTTTTTCTTCAATATTTATGTTATTACCAAGTTTTTGTAAAATTATCCAAGAGTTTATATATACATTAGATATATTAGTGTTGTAAAAATTATACGGAAGTAACCAGTATATTTTGTTATTTTTATATGCATCTAAAGATGTATAAAGCATTTGCTGTTTTTTAAAGTCTTCTTTTATAATCTTTTTAGCAAACATATCCAAGAAAATCATATCAGGATTTTGTGATAAAAGAGACTCCTTTTGAATAAACATATGATTTGTTTTAGCTTTTGTTGTTAAAGGGTTTTTTATACCTAAAAGCTCAAAAGGCGGATAGCTTTTTTCGCTACTTGTTATACCATGAGCTCCTTTAAATCCTATACCACCTACATAAAGGTTGTTTTTATTTAGTGTATAAGTTTTAAACTCTTTTTCTTGAGCATTCATAAAGTTGATTATTTTTTTGGCTCTTTGTTCTTTTTTAAAAATATCGCCCATAAGTTTTAGTGATTTTTTTATTGCTTCTATTTTTTGTTCACTTCCACCATAGCCTAATCCGTAACTAAGTGCAAGGATTGGTATTTTAGTTTTTTGTTGTATAAGTTCTAACTGCTTTTTACCAATAAAAGAAGAAATGATTATATCTGGTTTTAACATAATGATTTTTTCTAAGTTGGGTAGTTTTCCAGGACCTCCAACACCAATAAGAGGAAGAGAAGTTATCTTGTTTTTTCCAAGAACAGTTCTGTATTCTGAGAAGCCTATTGCTTTATACTCAATTTTTTCAATACCTACTAGCTTATCTTGTAGATTCATGATTGTTACAAGTCTTAAAGCTCCTGGGCCAATAGCAACTATTTTTTTTGGAGTGTTACTTATAGATGGTTTTTTTGAATTAATATCAATGATATTTGAAAACAGCAGTGTTGTAAAGAGTGTAAAGTATATAATAATAAACTTCAAAGTAATACCTTTATGGGATAAATATTACGAAAGTTTATCTGATAGATTCTTATAATTAACTTATAAGTAAGATTACATGTAGAAATAATTCTCTACATGTAATTCTTTAAATTATTTTGTGAAAGTACTATTTTCCACTAATACAGCATAAAAATAACCTGCACCTAAGTCAACATTTGCTTTTAGTATTCCTTTGGCTATCACCATGTCACCTGGAACTACATTTGCTGATCCAATTTTTGCGGTGAAAATTACTTTATTTTTATCCGGTGTAGTAGAACTATCTTGAATATGAATCCAGTCTTTACCCATAATACCACTTGATACTTTTACAACTTTACCTTTAACAATAACGTTTTTACCATTTAGTGTTGCATTTTTTGCATATAATTCTTCAACTTTATACATATCGTCGGCTGCAATTAGTGATGCAGTACTAAAAACAAATGCTAAAATTGTAATCATTAACTTTAATTTCATATAGACTCCTATAATTTTTTTCTTATTGTAGCAGAAGTGATTTTTAAACTTCCTTGTATTTAATCAGTTATTTATTTTTTAACTTTATATTCTAAGTTGTCTGCAAACATGATTTCATCAAACTTTCTGTTTAGTTCTTTACTTTCAAAGTTTTTTGCAACAAGTTGTTTTTGAAATCTAACATAATCACCTTTTTTTACATCAGAGTTATTAACAACAACCCAAAAAGTATCTCTAGTATTCTCTTTAACTCTTATATATGTGTAACTTCCACCATGCTGAACTTCTTCTACTGTACCGTAATAAAAAGGCTTGTTTTTATCTACACCAGTCTTATGATAAGGTGCTTTTGGCATAGTTTCATTTTTGTTTGCATCTTGTGCATATATATTCAGTGTTAAAAAACACAACGCAATTAAACTAACAGTTTTTTTCATTTTTAATCCTTTAAATTTCTTTTTTTGAATGATAGCATAATTAAAACAACAACAATACTAACTAAAATATAGACCCATGTAGGAATTGGAACAGGATCACCTGTTGCATAAGAGTGAAGA
>CBDLTN010000149.1:0-5811 GCA_965306065.1 uncultured Sulfurospirillum sp.
CCATAAAGGTTTAGTCTATGTCAATCAACTTTTCTCTTTACATGTAAATAATGTTTACCAAATATTAACTTCACTTTATTATACTTTCAATAATAAACTAAAAATAAGGGAATATATTATGAAAAAAGTAATTTTAATGTCTACAATGACAGCAGTTGCTCTAGTAGCTGCTAATATAACTATAGAAAATATGCAAGATAACCCACGAAGAGTTTATCCAGCAAATGAAAAAGTGGTTTTATCTTATAACAACTCTATAAAAGAAGTTAAAAACAGTGTTGTAAATATTTCTACAACTAAAACTGTAGACCAAAGTAACCAACTAAATCAGATGTTAAATAATCCACTTTTTAAAGATTTTTTTGGTCAAGCACTTCCAAATATACGTCCACAAAAAAGGAAAACTCACTCACTAGGTTCTGGTGTAATAATATCTCAAAATGGATATATTGTAACTAATAACCATGTGGTTGAAGGTGCTGATGAGATTATTGTTACGCTAATAGACGAAAACAAAGAATATAAAGCTAAAGTAATAGGACTTGACCCTAAAACTGACTTGGCTGTAATAAAAATCGAAGCAAATAAACTAAAAGCTGCAAAATTTGGAAACTCTGAAAATCTAAAAGAAGGAGATTTGGTATTTGCTATAGGAAATCCTTTTGGTGTTGGTGGTTCAGTTACTCAAGGTATTATTTCTGCATTGAATAAAAGTGGAATAGGCTTAAATCAATATGAAAACTTCATCCAAACAGACGCATCAATCAATCCTGGAAATTCTGGTGGAGCTTTAGTAGATAGCCGTGGTGCTCTTATAGGTATTAATAGTGCTATTCTTTCAAGAAGTGGCGGCAACAATGGTATAGGCTTTGCTATTCCATCAAAAATGGTAGCAAATATAGCTGTATCACTCATAGAAGATGGCCGAATTGATAGAGGATATATAGGGGTATCTATTTCTGACCTTACGAGTGAGCTTAAAGAGGTATATAAAAGTAAAAGTGGTGCATTTATACTAAATGTAGAAAAAGGCTCTCCTGCATCAAAAGCTGGTTTAAAACTAGGTGATTTAGTAATTGAAATTGATGGAAAATCAATAAAAGATGCAAATGAATTAAAAACTGTAGTAGGAAACAAAACACCTGGAAAAACTATCAAAGTTAAATTTGAGAGAAATAATAAAATAAAAAGTACTACAATAGTTTTAGCTAATATGGACCAAAGTTTAAATCCAGTTACTAAAATGGCATATATTCAAGGTTTAAATTTAGAAGAACTAAGTGATAAAGTAAGAACAAAATACCAAATCCCTAGTCATATAAAAGGTGTTTTTGTTTCAGGTGTTAAAACAGGATCAAAAGCACATAAACTTGGTTTTATGCCTGGTGATATCATAGTACAAGTTGACCAAGTTAGTATAGAAAATTTCAATGATATTGAAAAAGCATTGGATGGTGAAAAGAAAAAAATAGTATTTGTTAATAGAAACGGCTATCACAAGCCAATAGTAATCAAGTAAATGATATAATCCTCTACCTTTAATAAAGTGAGTAGTGCATGACAAACATATTAATGATAGAGGATGACCTTGAATTAGCTGAGATTTTAACAGAGTATCTAGAACAATTTGATATACAGGTAACCACTGCAGAAGATCCTTTTATAGGACTTTCAACCCTAAGTATGCAAAATTTTGATTTGATTATATTAGATTTGACTCTTCCTGGAATTGATGGTTTAGAAGTTTGCAAAGAGATAAGAAAAAAACATACAACTCCTATCATAATTTCTTCTGCAAGACACGATATCACAGATAAAGTAACTGCTTTAGATAATGGAGCAGATGATTATTTACCAAAACCTTACAATCCAATGGAACTTCAAGCAAGAATCAAAAGCTTATTAAGACGTAATCAGCAAACTACAAATCTTGATATAGAAGAAAAAACTCAAGAAAAACAACAAGATTTAGTTGTTAATGAAAGCTCCATGAATATAACACTACTTGGAAATGAGCTTATACTAACAGGAGCAGAATATGGAATACTTAGCTACCTAATCAAAAAAGATGGTGGCGTAGTTTCTAGAGAAGAGCTTATATATAATGTAGACTCTATCAGTGAGGATACCTCAAATAAAAGTATAGATGTTATTATAGGAAGAATCAGACATAAATTAGGAGAAAACTCAAAAGAGCCAAAATATATACAGTCTGTCAGAGGTATAGGATATAGATTTTTAAAATGATTAAAATTAGCAAATCATCAATTTTTGTCAGTATAACTTTTACCTTTTTACTATCTCTTATAAGTATATTTTTAGCAGCAATGTTTCTTTTAGAATATGATAAACAAGAGTATGCGGAAAAACTCAATACAAAATACTCCATCATAGCACGTGCCACTCTATTTCATCTTAACAATTTTATTGATGATGATGAATTACAACAGCAAATTAAAGACTACAGTATGAGAACAATGGATAATGATAAAATAAAAGACTATATCATTGAAAACTCTGAAGTTATACAACGAATAGAAAACAAAATAGGTAATAGTTCTATATTAAAATATAAAAAATACCATTATCTTTTAATAGAACATGAAAACTCTGCCTTACTTTTTAAAGATGAAGATTACCAACCACATAGATATGATGTGATAAAAATTATCTTTGGTTTTATATTTTTAATTATAATCATCTCATACATTATGACTATAAGAAAAATAAAACCACTTAGACGTCTTAAAAGACAAATGGATAAATTTGGAAAAGGAAGCTTAGATATTAATTGTGCTATAGATGGTGAAGATGAGATTTCCCAAGTCTCTAACTCTTTTCAACATGCAGTTGAGCAAATTCAAAAGCTAAACAGCTCCAGGCAACTTTTTTTAAGAAACATTATGCATGAACTTAAAACTCCCATTACAAAAGGCAGAATTAGTGCAGAAATGATAGAGAGTGGAAAACAAAAAGACAGGCTTATCAATGTGTTTGAGAAAATGGAGTTGCTTATTAATGAATTTGCTTCAATTGAACAAATAACATCAGGTGCTGGTATAAAAAATGTAAGACCAGCAAGACTTATTGATATCATAGATGAATCAATAGATTTGGCTATGGTTCCTTCATCTGCAATAAAGTTAGAAATAGATGATTCATTGATTTTAAATGTAGATTTTAGACTCTTTACAACGGCTATTAAAAATTTAATTGATAATGGTGTAAAATACTCAATTGATCACTTTGTAATTATCACTGCAAGTAAAGAGAGAATTTCTTTTATTAACAAAGGTAGCCCATTAGAACGTGATTTAGAACATTATATTCAACCTTTTATTCAAGAAAAAAACTCACATCAAAGCTTTGGTTTGGGATTGTATATAGTAGATAATATACTAAAAGCACATAGTTTAGAGTTTAAATATCGCCATAAAGATGGTTTAAATTATTTTTGCTTTGAAAAAATAGAGAGTTTATTGTAGAATAAAGAAGAGAAAATACAAGGAGATACAATGTCAAGTATAACTTTTTCAAAAAAAGATTTAATCTCACTAGTGGATCATCATATAGCCCTACTAGAAAGATTCGGTATAACAGACGAAGCACCATTTTCTATTATCTATTTTTCATTAGAACATAAAGAAGAAGTGGATAGTATTGAGATTTTTCAAAAAATACTTAGACAAACTGATGCTCTTTTTCAGGTACAAAATAGTTTTATTGTTATGTTACCAGGAACTGACTGGAATGGTGCAACCGAATTATTAACAGGTATTCAAGACTTTTTAGACCAAAAGGCTCAAGATAACATTGTATCTTTTCCAGAAGATGGCAAAAAGGCAAAAGTCCTTCTAAGAAAACTGCAAGATCTCATAAAGGACAATTGTCAGGATATAGTTAAGTTAGTGTAGTTTTTTTACTCATTTCTAAGAGTATCTAATACATCTACTTGTGTAGACTTATGTGCTGGATAAAAAGATGATAAGGCCACTATAATTGCTGCACCAGATACAATCATACTAAAGTCAGTTACTGATAGCTCTAATGGCAATTTAGAAGAACCATAAACATCTGCAGGTAAATCAATTAAATCAAAAGAACCTAAAAGGTACAATGATATAAATCCTAATATAATTCCAAAAATCATACCTCCTCCTCCAATAATAATTCCTAAATAAAAAAATGCTTTTTTAACCTCTTCTTTGTAAACACCCAAGGAGAGAAGAAGTGCAATCTCTTTTCTTCTATTCATTACTGTCATTAAAAGTGAACTTATGATATTTAGAGAAGCAATAAGAATTATAAGCATCAAAACTATAAATAAAGCACGTTTTTCAAGAGCAAGTGCAGAGAAAAAATTACCATTCATCTGCCACCAACCTACTACATTAAGATAATCAGGAACTATTTCTCTAATACGTTCTATATCTTTAAAAGGCTCATCACTATACACGTGTATGCCATCATATGTACCTTCTTTATATCTAAGTATTTTTGAAAGTCCTTCTATTGTTGTATACATGTAGAGTTTATCATAAGCTATAAGTCCTGATTCAAAATCAGCTTTATATGTAAATCTTTTCATTTTAGGTATTAAAGATAAACCACCAGGGTCACTTTGAGTAAATACTATAGTGAGTTTTTCATCTTCTTGAAGGTAGTAATTATCTTTTATCTGTTTACCTACTACAATATCAAACTTACCTAATTTTTCTTCACCTACACCCTCTTTTAATACACTATTTATTGCTTTTTCTTTTTCAAAATCTACACCAAAAAGCATACCACCTTCTAGTTTTTTACCTCTTTTGGTAATTACTTGAGAAGAAATATAAGGGCTAAATTTTAATTCAGGAAATTTTTTTGAAAGAAGTTCTACATCATCACTATCTACTAATTTAAAACTATTTGGATGAATTGTAAGAGGATAATTCATAGTAAAAAGTTTTCTCTCAAACTCTTTATCAAAACCATTCATAATAGCCATCGCTACCATAAGAACCATCAGCCCTATCGCAACCCCAAAAAAGGCTAAAAAGGCACTGATGGTTATAAAAGGCTGAGATTTATCAAATCTCAGATATTTTTTTACAAGATAGTTACTTATACGCACTAGGCTAGGATACCTTTTTTAGGTCCACTTTTACCACAACATTGCTTATACTTCTTCCCACTTCCACAAGGACAAGGATCATTCCTTGGTACTTTTTTCTCAACAACTGGCTCACTTGCTAAACTAGAGTGCTCCATTTTTATGCCTGCTGAATTTTCAGCTTCCATACGAGCTATCATTTCATTCATTGCTTGACGCTCTTGTTCCTCTTTTTCATCTCTTAATTGAACAAGTTGTAGAGTTTTTATACTCTCAAATTTTATTTGATCAACTAATTCCATAAAGAGGTTATAGCTCTCTTTTTTATACTCTGTTAATGGGTCTTTTTGGTTATAACCACGAAGTCCAATACCTGTTTTTAATATATCCATCTGATAAAGATGATCTCTCCACGCTTTATCTAGTACCTGAAGATAAAGAATTCTTTCTATTTCATGACGTTGTTCGTCATCAACAACTGACATTTTTTTCTCAAACGCATCTTTTAATGTTTTTTCTACATGTAAAACTAATTCATTATAATCTAACTCTTTTAATACTTCAATACTAAACTCTTCTTGCATTTCAGATTTTAGAAGTGAAATTAAACTCTCTAAGTCAAACTCTTCTTTTACGCTACCTTCATAAATTTCTGCACGAAATAGAAC
Organism: uncultured Sulfurospirillum sp.; assembly: GCA_965306065.1. Classification (GTDB taxonomy): domain Bacteria; phylum Campylobacterota; class Campylobacteria; order Campylobacterales; family Sulfurospirillaceae; genus Sulfurospirillum_A. The sequence continues at coordinate 5,764 of CBDLTN010000149.1, forward strand.
ATTTTGAACATATTCTGCTCTAACTTCATTTAGTTTTGAATCTATATC
>CBDLTN010000150.1:0-5808 GCA_965306065.1 uncultured Sulfurospirillum sp.
CCTCATAGTAGCTCCTCATAGTCAAATTATGATTGTAACTATAGTAATTTCTATGATTTTAACTCCTGTTATATTAAAAAATCTTACAAAGATAACAGATACATTTATCAAAAAAGATGATGAAAAAACTATCGTTCCAAGTTACTTGTCAACTGATATATCAAATCATGTAGTTATACTTGGATATGGAGAGTTTGGCCAAAGTGTCGCAAAAGCATTTAAAGAAAAAGGTGAACTATATATCATAGTTGAAAACGATATACACTCCTATCATAAAGGTTTAAATAAAAATGAGCCTATAATATTTGGTAATGCACTAAAAAAAGAGGTTCTTAAAAACACTTATCTTAAGAATGCCAAAAAAGTCATTATTGCCATAGATAATCCAAAAAAACTACACCAAATTTGTGAAACAATCGATAAAGAGATAGAAACTAATAAAATTTTGGTAAAAGTACATAGTAATAGAGAGAAAAAGAGTATAGAAGAGTTAAATATTAAAAACATCATAGTAGAAAATGTCGAGACTAGTAAAGCAGTAGTAGAGAGTTGCCGTGTTTGATGAAATAGTTAACAGAAAAACTGTAAGCGGAGAAAAATGGGGTCGATATGGAGATAAGGACATTATTCCTATGTGGGTCGCTGATACAGACTTTAGATCTCCTCAAAAAATCATAGATGCTTTACATGAAAGAGTAGAGCATGGTGTTTTTGGCTATACGGATGTTGATAAAGAGACAAATAAAGCTGTAATAAACTTTATAAAACGTCATTACAACTGGCAAATAAAACCAGAATGGATAGTTTGGCTTCCTGGTGTTGTAAGTGGTATGAACATTACATGTAAAGCAATAGACACAAAAGATGTTATAACAACAACACCTATATATCCACATTTTATCAAAGCTCCAAAACATGCAAATCAAAATGTTATAAAAGTGCCTCTAAGAGAAAAAAACAATAGGTGGACAATAGATTTTCATGAGTTTGAAAATGCTATCACCTCTACATGTAAATTGTTTATGTTCTGTAATCCACATAATCCAGGAGGAACAGTTTTTACAAAAAATGAGCTAGAAAAACTAAGTAAAATCTGTATTAAACATGATTTAATAATCTGTTCTGATGAAATACATGCTGATTTAATTCTAAATAAAAATGCAAAACATATCCCTATAGCTTCACTGAATGATGATATATCAAAAAGAAGCATAACCCTGCTTGCACCAAGTAAAACATTTAACATTGCAGGTCTTCAAAGTTCTTATGCCATTATACCTGATGTAAATTTGAGAAAAAAATTTAAAAGAACATTAGGAAATCTTACAAGTCAAATAAACCTACTTGCAATAATTGCAACAAAAGCAGCTTATACATCATGTGATGAGTGGTTGTTTGAACTTAGAAATTATCTTAAAGATAACCTAGATTTAATTCAAAAATTTGTATCAAATGAGCCTAAATTAAAGCTGCTTGACCAAGATGCGACGTATCTGGCCTGGATAGATATAAGTGCATTAAGTTTAGAAAACCCATATGAGTATTTTTTATCATACGGGGTTGAATTAAGTCAAGGAGAACATTTTGGAGATAAAAACTTTCTTAGATTAAATTTTGGGACAAGAAAAATGTTACTAAAAGAAGGACTAAAAAGAATAAAAATCGCAATAGATAATATTTAAGTTAACTTTATACTAGTTTTGTGTTAAAATGGATTTAGAACTAACGGAGGTGTGAACTTTGTTAAACTCATTTCTAAAAAAGTACTGGGTAGGTCTATTATTAATTGCTCTTTTTTCTATAGCTTCTTATTTTAATCTTATTTATCTTATAAACTCACAAATCAATGACAGCAAACATATAAACGTAAGTGGTAAACAAAGAATGTTATCACAACAAATTGCTCTTTTAACAATAAAATACTATATCCATGGAAATGTAACAGATAAAAATAAAGCTTTAGAATTAGTAAAAAACTTCAAAGACAACCATGATTATTTAACCAAACAAAAACTTTCTAATGAGTTATATCAATTTTATTTTGGTCATAACAATTTAGATAATATGACCAAAGAATTCATAACAAATTCTTTAAACTTTTTTACAAAATGGGATGAAAAAAACTATAACTATATTTTAAATAACTCTGAAAAACTTTTAGAAAAATTAAATAATTCGGTAAACCTATTTCAAAAGCAAGGAGAACAAAACAGAGAAAAATTAATAAATATAGCATCTTTAATACTTGGTTTTACTATTATTATACTTCTTCTAGAATCAAAATTTATATTTATCCCTATACAAAAAGAAAATAGAAAATATACAAGATCTCTAAGAAAATTAAACAATTCTCTTGAAAATAAAGTAAAATTTAAAACCCAAGAGATAACTCAACTACTTGAATCTGTAGGTAAGCATGTTATTATTTCAAAAACAGATGATGTAGGATTAGTAACTTACTGCAGTGATGCATTTTGTAGGAAAACTGGATTTGACAAAGAAAAACTTTTAGGTTGTGAACATCCTGTCTTTAAGTCAAAAAAAGTAGATAAATCAAAACTATTTGCTCAAAAAGACAAAGTATTTACAACTATAATTAAAAATAAAAATAAAAAAGATGAAGAGTATTGGTTAGATGTTAAAATAACACCAATTATAGGAGTTAAAAACAAAATCAAAGAGTACCTTTTTGTCTGTTATGATAAAACAGAAGAGATGAAATCAAAAAACGAAAATATTACCTTAGAGTTTGCAAATAAAGAGTTAGAGACACTAGCGTCAACTTGTTCGTTAACTAGTATCTATAACAGACGTATTTTTGAAAACATGTTAGACAAAGAACTTTCACTATTAAAACGATATCCTATAAAAAAAGCAAGTCTTATCTTTATGGATATTGACCACTTTAAAGAAGTTAATGACAAATATGGACATCTAAAAGGAGATGAAGTTCTAATGGGCTTTTGTGAAAGCATAGATCATGAATTAAGAGGTTCTGATATTTTTGCTAGATGGGGAGGTGAAGAGTTTGCAATACTTCTTAAAGACACTTCAATCCAAACGGCATTAGATAAAGCAGAAAGTCTTAGAGCAAAGATTGAAAATCAAAAAATAGCTTCTGTACATATTACATGTAGCTTTGGAGTAGTAGAACTTTGTGAAAATATCAGTATTCAAACAATCATAAAACAAGCTGATGATATGATGTATCTAGCAAAAAGCAAAGGAAGAAACAAAGTAGTCTCTATTTAATCCTTTTTTTGTTTATCTACAATCTCTCTTAACTCACGTATCTCTTCTAAAAGAGTATCAAGTTTTTTGCTATCTTCATGTATCTCTTCTTTCATCTTTTCATCCTGCATTTTTTGCATCTCGCCAATAATCACTGCTACAAAAAGATTAAAGAATACAAAAGCAGCAATGACAATAAAACTAACAAAATATATCCAAGACCAAGGGTGTACTTCCATAGTCTCATACATAACATCAGTCCAATCTTCAAAGGTAAATACTCTAAAAAGTGTTAACATAGCTACTAAAAAATTATCCCATAAACCAGAAGGCATATCTACAAATATAAAACTACCTATAATTGCGTATATATAAAATATTATAAAAAGAAGTATCACTATATCAACTATAGAAGGAATAGCTTTGATAAGCATATCTATGATTGATTTAAGCTCAGGACGAGCCGTAAAAAGACGAAGTATTCTAAATATTCTTAACAGTCTTGCAATAGCAGCAAAGGAGCTGTTTTCTAAAGGCATTAAAGTTACTAATACTATAAAAAAGTCAAAAAGATTCCAACCACTTTTAAAGAAATTAGAAAATTTCTCTTCTGCAATCATTTTTATAGAAAGTTCTATTACAAAATATACTGTTATACTATAATCAAGTATATAAAAGAAGCTACCAAATGGTTCTGCAACAGCATCTATAGTTTCAAAACCTAAAACTGAGGCATAAAAGATAATTATTAAAGTCGTAAGATTAGAGAACCATCTGGCATCTCTAATCTTTTTTACTTTAGTTATAAAAGGACTATTTTTCAAAGTTCTAGATATCTTGTTCTACTACTTCTTGAAACTTATTGAAGTAACTATTTTTCATAGCTTCCAAATCTGCAGTTATATCGTTACATGTAAAACCATTGTCTTCAACTTGTCCAATTTTTGTTACACTTAAATCAAGTTGTTTTGCCATGTTTTCAAATACAACTTCATTTTTTACTTCAACTATAGCTCTTGAAAAAGTCTCTGAAAATATATCTTTAGAATCAGATAACTCAACATTACATTTAGCACCTTTTGAGCTTACAGAACACATTTTTGCTAAGGCTATTGCAATACCACCAACATTAACATCTTTTGCAGCACTTATTACATCTGCTTTATTTGCTTCAATTATTAATTCCCAAAGAGCTAACTCTTTATCATAATCTATATTTGGTAATTTTCCTTCTACTTTAGAAAACAACTCTTTCATATAAAGACTTCCACCAAATTCACTTTTTGTCTCACCTATAACATAGATTGAAGCTCCAACTTCTTGGAAAGAACTCGGAAGAACTTTAGAAGCATCATCATTAACACCAACCATTGCAATTGCAGGTGTTGGGTAAACTCCAACTCCATTTGTTTCATTATATAAAGATACATTTCCACTTACAACAGGAGTATTTAATTTTGCACAAGCCTCTTTAATACCATAACAGCCTTCAGCAAACTGCCACATAATCTCTGGGTTCTCTGGGTTACCGTAATTTAGACAATCAGTAATTGCAAGTGGTCTAGCACCACTCATAGCAACATTTCTACCACTCTCGATTACAGCAGCGGCAGCTCCGCCTTTAGGGTCTATATAGTTATATCTAGGATTACAATCACTACTCATTGCTATTGCTTTTCCATTTTCTTTTACTCTAATTACACTTGCATCAAGGCTTCCTGGTGCTTTTATAGTATTTGTTTGAACCATTGAGTCATACTGCTCAAAAATCCATGATTTATCAGCTACTTCAACTGAGCTGAAAAGTTTTTCAAAAGCTTCTTGGTTTTTTACTTTTCCTAACGTATCCACACAAGTAGAGTTTATTTTATCTAGATAATCAGGACGTTTTACAGGTCTATCATAGATAGGAGCCTCTTCACCAACAGGAAGAACAGGTATGTCAGCTACTCTATCACCATGCCAGAAAAGTTCCATATTTCCAGTGTTAGTAACTTCTCCAATAACTTCTGCATCTAAATCCCATTTTCTAAAAATCTCTACAACTTTATCTTCATAACCTTTTTTAGCACAAATAAGCATTCTCTCTTGAGATTCACTTAGCATAAACTCAAATGGTTGCATATTTTCTTCACGAGCCGGAACCTTATCAAGATTCATAATCATACCGCTTCCACTACGACCAGCCATTTCAAAAGAGCTTGACGTAAGACCAGCAGCACCCATATCTTGAATACCAACTATGTAATCATGTTTAAAAAGTTCTAAACAAGCTTCAAGTAGAAGTTTTTCAGCAAATGGATCACCAACTTGAACAGTTGGACGAAGTGACTTATTCTCTTCTGTAAAACTATCACTTGCCATAACAGCTCCACCAAGACCATCACGACCAGTTTTACTACCAACATAAACTACAGGATTACCAATACCCTCAGCTAATCCATAAAAAATTTCATCTGTTTTTGCAAGACCAAGAGTAAAAGCATTTACTAAAATATTTCCGTTATAACTCTCATCAAATGATGTTTCACCACCAATAGTAGGAACACCCATACAGTTACCATAATCACCAATACC
>CBDLTN010000151.1:0-5611 GCA_965306065.1 uncultured Sulfurospirillum sp.
GTGGTAAAACAACTACTTTGTATGCAGCATTAAATGAGATAAAAAGTATAGAAAACAAGATGATAACTATTGAAGACCCTATAGAGTATCAACTACCTCTTGCCCAACAAATACAAGTAAGTGACAAGATAGATTATACTTTTGCTAATGCATTACGTTCCATACTTAGACAAGACCCTGATATAATCATGGTTGGTGAGGTTAGAGATTCTGAGACTTTAAACATTTCCGTACAAGCGTCACTTACAGGGCACTTAGTCTTTACAACTCTTCATACAAATGATGCTCCAAGTGCGATTACTAGAATGATTCAGATGGATTTAGAACCATACCTTATAGCAGATTCACTCATAGGTGTAGTTGCTCAAAGACTTGTTAGAAAGATTTGTCCTAGTTGTAAAAAGGAGTTTACACCTCCTGTTAAGATGATAGAAAAAGTTAAAGAATACCTTCCTGAAACTTATCAATTCTATAAAGGTGATGGTTGTATAAAATGTTCTTTTACAGGCTATAATGGCAGAACTATGATAAGTGAAATCTTAAGAATTAGTGAGACAGTATCTCATATGATATCAATTAACATGAATAAATATGAGATAGCAAGAAAAGCTGAAGAAGAGGATGATTTTGAGCCTATGCTTAATGATGGTCTTATCAAAGCTCTAAGAGGTGATACAACACTTGAAGAGGTTCTAAGAGTTGCAAAATAGTTACTTTGAAATCGAGTATATTCTTGGGGGAGAAAGACATAAACATGTCTTAAATTCATCTCATAAAGTAGAAGCAATACAAGATTTTAAAGCTTTAGGTATGGGTGTTTTTGTAAAGATAAAAGAGATAAAAGAACCCAGTAGTTTTAAGATAGATAAAATTAAAACTATTATAAAGAATAGACTAAGAGCTAAAAAAATACCACTTGAACCTTACATTGCAACTTTAAGACATATATCTACTATGCTTAATGCAGGACTACCCATAACAGTTTGTCTTGAAGATATTATAAAAACAACTACACATAAAAGACTTTTAGAGATATATGTACACGTTTTGCAAGAAGTTGAATCAGGTATAAGCCTTTCTACTGCTTTTGAAAGGTTTGAGAGTGAGATAGGTACTATCTCAGTTGCTCTTCTTGATCTTGGGGAAAAAACTGGAACCTTAGATGAGTCAATAGAAAAACTTGCAGACATTCTTCAAGAAGTTCACGATAACAGAATGAAACTAAAAAAAGCAACAAGGTACCCAATCATAGTTATAGTTGCTATGATAGTTGCATTTTCATTTGTAATTACGTTAGTTGTTCCTCAGTTTCAAGCCATGTTTGAAGAGTACCATGCCGAGCTACCATTTCCAACACTGCTTTTACTTTGGATTGAGAATGCTATAACTAATTACGGTATTTTTATGTTAATTGGGATAGGGTTAATAAGCATAGGACTCTCTTATATGTATAAGAAAAGTGATAATTTTAAATTAGTATTTGATAGATATATGCTAAAAGTCTATATAGTAGGACAAGTTATATACCTCTCAATGATAGGAAGATTTATATTTGTTTTTGACAGGCTTTCAACTTCAGGAGTACCTATAATAGACTCTTTAAAGACTGCTATTGGTATAGTTGAAAATGAGTATTTAAAAGAGAGACTCAATAAAATAATAGACGCTATAGAAGAGGGTAGAAGTTTAAAAGATGGTTTTGAAGATACAAAACAGTTTGAAAGTATGGTTCTTCAAATGATAAGCGCAGGTGAGAGTAGCGGAAGTCTAAGTGCTATGCTTGATAAAATATCTGATATATATAGAAAAAAGTATTCTTATTTGGTTGATAACGTTGCAACTATGATAGAGCCTCTTTTAATTGCTGCAATAGCTGGTTTTGTACTTTTACTCGCTCTTGGTATCTTTTTACCTATGTGGTCAATTGCAGAAGCTGTAGGCGGTATATAATGGATATGGAAGTTGGTACTATTGGAGTTGCTATTGTGAGTACTATAATTCTTGGTGTAGTTCTTTGGATTATTCAGAAGATAACTAGTATCTAGTTACATGTAAGAGTTACAGCATTGTAGTTTGTACTGTTTGTTCCATTGACATCTATAAGTAATAAATCTCCCGAAAAAACATCTATATTGTTGTATTCACATGCTTTTACTGGGTTTGAAAAAGAAACATATAACCAAAAGTCATTTTTATCCGGTCTATTTGGTATAGCGTTGTTGTATCCTGATTCATTAGTAAATTTTATGCCATTTGTTGGGTTGGATGCGGGTCCTGTAAAGATAGTTGCATTGTAATCTGCATTATTTAGACTAGATTGGTTTGTGAATTTGCTATTTTCACCTTTTAGTACTGCTCCAAAGACTTTTCCTTTATTTGATAAGCTGTTTGGATATCCTTGAGAATTTAAAGCAGAGGAAGGCTGATTATTTCCCCAGGTAAAAATTCCTTCGTTTATAGTCCACTCTCCATTTGCACTCTCTATAGCAGTAGCTACTGCTGAGATAGTAGCTATCTCAGCAGATTTTTTTGCACCATCAGTAACACCTGAGAGTTTAGGGATAGCGATACTCGCTAATACCCCAATAATAACAATTACAAAGATAAGTTCTACCATTGTAAATGCTTGGCGTAACTTCATTTTAGTATACTTATGGAACTATTGTTACTGCAACAGCTGCAGCGTTACTTTCAATATTTGCTATTCTGATATTTGTTAAAGTAATTGTTTCATTTGCATCAACTAGTGTTAAACTTTCTTTTGCAATTTCTGAAGTTGCTTCATATAAATCTCCAGAAGTTGTTGTTATATTTAAATCAAAATTATTTGGATTAAATACCCAGAAGTCATTTTTGTCTGGCTTACCAAAAATATCCCCTTTTGATGGTTGTGTTAAACCATTTGCAGTATCAGATGCTTCTCCTGTAAGAAGTAAAACATCGTTAGTTGCATTTTGATCAGTATTAACTTCTGCATATCCTATAATAGTGAATTTTTCACCTTTTTTCATAATCTCTTTTAATACGTCTTTATCAGTATTAACTTGTTTATAATCATTAGTTTTATCGGCTGCATCTATCTCTGTATCATGCCAAGCAACATTTCTATCATTGAAATCTTGTAAACGAAACTCAACAGCACCAACAATTGACCCATCTAAACTATTCATTGCTGAGATTTCAGTATTTGCTTTTGCATTATCTTTTACTCCACCAAATTTAGGTAAAGCAACAGCTGCCAATATACCTATAATAACAATAACGAAAATAAGCTCTACCATTGTAAAACCGGCTCTTTTCATAATTTTCCTCCACGTTTTAAATTTTATTGATATTAACACAATTAATCTAAAAGAAAACAAAAATTCACTATAATTCGCGAAATTACATCTAGGAACTTTATGCCACTCTCAAGACTCAACCAAGAACAATTAAAAGCAGCTACAGCGCAGGCTGGCTCAAATCTAATCATAGCAAGTGCCGGAACTGGAAAAACTTCTACAATCGTAGCTAGAATAGCTTATCTTTTAAAAGAACAAAATGTTAAACCAGAACATATTCTTCTTCTTACCTTTACAAACAAAGCAGCAGCAGAGATGTTAGAGAGAGTTGCCCATTTTTTTGATAAATCAATAGTTGATAAGATAGAATCTGGAACTTTTCATGCAGTAAGCTATAGACTTCTTAAAAAGCTAGGTAAAAAAATAAGTCTTAAGCAACCAAAAGATTTAAAAATACTTTTAAAAACAATACATGCAAGGCGTAGATTTGACCATATTGACTCTCCAATAAGCCCATATCAATCATCATATCTTTACGATATGTTTTCACTTTATCAAAACTCTACTGTTGAACTTAGTTTTTCTGAATGGTTACAAGAAGAAGATAGTGAACATGGTGCTTATTATGATATATATGAAGATATATTTGAAGAGTTTAAAGAGTTAAAAAAAGAGTATGGTTATGTTGATTTTAATGATTTGCTTATTATGATGAGAGATGCTTTACAAAAGGATGATACTATACAGTTTAGTGAGGTTCTTGTAGATGAGTATCAAGATACAAATACCTTACAAGGCTCTCTCATAGATGCATTTAATAAAAAATCACTTTTTTGTGTAGGAGACTATGACCAAAGCATATACGCTTTTAATGGAGCCAATATTGAGATAATAGGCTCGTTTTCTGATAGATACAATGGAGCTAATGTTTTTAAACTTAATAAGAACTATCGCTCAACTTCCAAGATACTCTCACTTGCAAATAGGGTTATTGAACACAATCCGAGATTATATGAAAAAAAACTAGAAGTAACAAGAACGGGAGAGTGTGAATCACCCAAATTACTTATTTATAATGAACTTTTTACTCAATATCAATCGATATCATCGCAAATCAAGCTTTTAAATATTGCTCATAGTGATGTTGCTGTTATCTTTAGAAACAACTCTAGTGCAGATGGTATAGAAGCAACCTTAAGAGAAGTAGGAATTCCTTGTAAAAGAAAAGGGGGCATTAGCTTTTTTGATTCTCGTGAAGTAAAAGCAATGATAGATTTGATAAGCGTAGTAGTCAATTCAAAAGATATGATGGCTTTTATTCATACTTTTGAGTATGCAAAAGGAGTAGGCTCTGCTCTTTCAAAAGAACTTTTCGAAGCACTTTTTAAACTGGGTGATGGAGATATATACCAAGGCTTTTTTCATCCAAAAGATATAGCAAATCCTTTTAAAAGCAGAACTAAGAATTATCAACTAGGACTTTTTGATGACTGCCATGAGTTTGGCAGTGTAAGCAGGTTTTACAATGAAGGATTCAATGAATCATTCTTATCAAATCCAATTTTAAAACATGCAAGACTTAGCGTTGATGGAGCAAGATTTATATTTAAGTTTTATAAGTATATGCAAAACTCAACAAGGATAAAGAATCCAAAGACTTTAGTAAATCATATAATGAGTTCCGAGATTTTTAGTCAGATTGCAGATTTTCTATCAACTGGGAGAGCTACAAAAAAAGATGGTAGCGTTGATGAAATGGCAAAAAAAGAAGCAAGAGGACGTATCTTTAGAAAAGGACATCTTTTAAAAGACCTTGCAAATGGATATAGTTCTAGTGAAAGGTTTCTTAATGCTTTAACACTTGGAAGTAACGAGATGAGTGAGGGAGAAGGAGTTAATTTACTAAGTGTACATGCAAGTAAGGGATTAGAATTTTCTCAAGTATATGTAATAGACCTTATGGATGGAAGATTCCCAAATAGAAAACTTATGAGTAAGGGTGGAAGTTTAGAAGAAGAGAGAAGACTTTTTTATGTTGCTGCTACAAGGGCAAAAGATAACCTAGCTCTCTCTTTTGCAAAGTATGATAAGATAAAAAAGATAGAATATATACACTCTCCCTTTCTTAAAGAGGCTAAATTAATTACTTAAGTATCACAACAAGCTTTATAAGATAAAATTTAAAAAAATTTATCAGGAGTGATGATGAGTAAATTGATGTTAGGATTATTTATGATTTCTACTTTTATGTTAGCTGGTGTAAAAACTGCAAATGTAACACCAGAATTAGTTAATAGTGGAATTAAAATTATAGATATAAGGACTGAGCC
>CBDLTN010000152.1:0-5539 GCA_965306065.1 uncultured Sulfurospirillum sp.
GTGCAAGCAGCGCAAATGAGCTTGTACGTCCTGGACATATTTTTCCACTAATAGCTAAGAAAGGTGGTTCTTTAGTTCGTACAGGGCATACAGAAGGCTCTATAGACATATGTCGTCTTGCAGGTCTTGCAGAGTCTGCAGTTATATGTGAAATCATGAAAGAAGATGGTTCTATGGCTAGACGTGATGATTTAGATATCTTTTGTGAAAAACATGATTTAAACATAGTATATATATCAGATATTGTAGAGTATAGAATGCAACACGAATCATTAGTAAGAGAGATTGCAGAGTCAAATACAGAATTTTTAGGTATTGATACTAAACGTATTGATATGATTGATCATGAAGGAGATCATCATATTGTATATACATTTGGTGATATTAAAAAAGAGTCTGCAGTGAAATTTCATAATATAATGCCAGATATAGAACTTTTTGCTAACAGTGAAAAATTTAATGGCATGATAGATGCAGTAGAGTATTTAAAAACAAACGGTGGAGTTTTAATATTTTTAAATGAAGAAAATTCTTCTAAAAGAGAAGTTAAAGATTATGGAATTGGTGCCCAAATACTTAAAAAACTAGGTATCGAAAAAATTCATCTTTTAACATCATCAAAAGGTAAAGAGTTTGTTGGACTTGGTGGCTTTGGATTAGATATAGCTCAAGAGTTATAAAACTACCTGCCAAAAGAGTTTAAAACTCTTTTGGCACACTACAATCTAATACTTCTACCTGATTTGCAAGTTCTATGATATCTTTTTGAGACAGTTTACCTAAAAGAGCAATTGAGCCAAGTCTCATACACCAAATTCTAAGACTCTCAAGCTCTTTTTCTTCTTTTTTAAGTTGTGCTGATACATTCCATGAACGTATACTCTTTATCTCTTTATACTCCAACAAATTTGTTATATCTCTATCTGTTATCTTTTTCTTTACATGTAAACGTATTTGATCTTCATTTAGACCTGATTTGTGTACTCTATATCCTAAGATAATTGCTTTTGCACGCTCTGGGTATTTTGTTTTTATCTTATCAAAACTACTGCCATAGTATTTCAGTGCTGGTATAATATCTTTTGTTTTATATATTTTCTCTTTTTCCATATGGTTTGGTTGTATCATCTATTTTCCTATTTTTCTAATTTTAACAACATCTCTTTTTTATCAATTCCACCTGCGTACCCTACAAGTTTTCCACTGCTTCCTATAACTCTATGACAAGGAACAACTATCCCTATAGGATTTTTATTATTGGCTCCTCCAACAGCTCTTACAGCCTTTGGATTGCCTATCATAATTGCTATATCTTTATAACTTCTTGTCTGTCCATAAGGAATATTCAACAAAGCTCTCCAAACATCTTTTTGAAAATCAGTTCCTTTAACAAACTCCAAGGGAATAGTAAATTTTTCTAATTTACCCGCAAAATAACTATCAAGTTCTTCTTTACATCTAGAGACAATTTGAGGATATGTTTTAGGATTTTTACCCTCTTCTTCTACAAAACTTATCTCCTGTAAAAATGCTTCAGAACAGACCAACTTTATAGTTCCAATAGGTGAATTATAGTAGTATGTTGTTTTCATATAGCATTATAGCATATAAGGATTTCAATGAAGATAAGAGTATATTATGATGATACAGATGCAGGTGGCATAGTTTATCATGCAAACTATCTAAAGTTTTGTGAGCGCTCTCGTAGTGAACTATTTTTTGAAAGAGGAAAATCTCCAGAAGTTGATGGTGGTCATTTTGTAGTTAAACGCTTAGAAGCTGATTACAAAAAGCCTGCAAAACTTGGCGATTTACTTGAAGTAAAACATGAAATTATTGGCATAAAAAACACCTCTTTAACACTAAAACAAAATGTTTGGTTGGAAGAGACCAAACTGTTTGAGATGATTTCTATTTTAGTATTTGTTATCGATGGCAAACCTGCAAAAATTAGCGAAAAAACAAAAGAGTTTTTTAAAAGTATCTTTTAAAAAAGCTCTTTTTCAAATTTGTATCGCTTTGGTTTTACAATAGATATATCATATCTAACTTGACTTTCAAATATATCCTCATTAAAGCTTCTACTGGTAGTTGGTACAAAATAATGAGTATAAAAATAATCAATTCCAACAGAAGTTGAGTAATTTACCCAATCATAAACTATATCATGGCCAAAAAGAGAATTTAATTCTTGCATTCCCACAGTAGCTTTTCCTATCGAATTTGCTATATAAAATTCTTTTCTGTCATCATATTGAGTTAGAGTTAAAAGCATGGGGTTGTAATTTATTTGTGTAGATAACAATGAATATGGCTCTATGTCATATACTCTTAGTTGAGAAGCTATAAGGCTAGTCTTTACAAGTGGAGTATTCATAAATATTGAACTATCATTTAACTTCTTATTATTTTTAAACATACGTTTAAAACTTACACGTGAACTATTTATACTTTTTTTATATATTATTTTTGGGCTCTTTGCTATAAGTGAACTGTTTATTGATTTACTTAATGCACTACCTTCTGAAAAATAGGCAATCTTACTGTTTGCATGCTTTAAAAGAGAATCGATCTGTCTATCATAATCTATGCCGCCAAAAAGGATATTTGTATCATTGTTTTTAAATTCTTTTTTATTTACAGTAGGTATGTATATAACCAAATCACCATAGTTATCCATAATTGTTTTTGCACCGTTGTTAGTAACTGGAGCTATTACATATTTAAAATTTTCCTCTTTAATCTTATCTAATTCTCTTAAGATAGAATCTTCCTTCTCATCTTTTGAATTAAAAACCTTTACTTCAAAATTATTCTGTTTCGATACTAAATATGCTAAAACAGAATTTACAGTAGTTGATGCGTATCTTCTTATACTATTTTGTGGAACTAACATTGCTACTCTTATAGATAACTCTTCATCCTCAAATATTCTAAAAATTCTTTGATAATAAATAAACTCACTTTTCATAGAGTGCAGTTCATCCATAGAGTTGTTATAGTGGCTAATAAAAGAAAATATCTGACCATCTTCTAAAAGTTTTTTCATACACTCTACACTACAAAGATGCGTATCAATATTTAAAAATACACTTTTTGTTGGTGGTATATGCGAGAGTTTATCACTCTTAGCAAACATCATTGAAACTGTTATCAATATAATTAAAATAACTCTCATAATAAACTTTTAACCTTTAACATATCTTGAAAGACTTCTTTTTTTGAGGATGGATTTCTAAGTAAAAAATAGGGACAAAAAGTAGGTATTAACTTCGAATTTCCTAAAGTTAATACTTCTCCTCTCACATTGGAAATAGGAGTATTATATTCACCTGTAAGGTGGTGAAAACTTGTAGAACCAAGAGCAACTATAATTTGAGGCTTTATCATCTCTATTTGTTGTATAAGATATGGTTTACAAGCACTTGCTTCTTCCATTGTAGGTACTCTATTTTCAGGAGTTCTACATTTAACAATATTTGCTATATAAACATCTTTTCTTCTTAAACCAAGTACCTTTTCGATTATATTTGTTAATATATCGCCAGCGCGACCTACAAAAACTTTTCCACTCTCATCTTCACCCGCTCGTGGACCCTCACCTATAAACATAAGCTTGGCATTCCTATTGCCTTCACCAAAAACTACATTTTTTCTTATTTTACTTAAATTACACAAATGACAACCATTAACAGAGTTTTCTAAAGAAAAAAAGTCATTTGGTAACATGGTATTGTTGCTATCTACTGGTTTATACTCCTTAAAGTATTCAAAACCCATAGCTCTATACTGATATAATAGTTTTAATAGTCTTGCTTTTTCTACTTGTGTCATGAAGGGAATAATACCAAATTAGGTGTTAAAAAGAGATAAACTGCAGATTTAAAACCCCAAATATGGGGCTTTAAATGGTTTTTTAAAGTTACACTACTGTAACTACAACTGGGTCACTTTCCCAAACTCCATGCTTAGTACAGTATGCTTGTGCTACTAACTTTAATTTTTTAGTTGTTGGGACTATATTGAAAGTAACTTCAACATTTCCTTTTTCTCCCTGTCCACCTAAAGTTCCTGCTACGAAATCAGCACGACCTAAAAGTGTTTCACCGTTATAAAGTGCTACGTTTGCAATAAAATGATCAAAATCATCTGGATGAGTATATTCATTACCCACTTTTACAGTTACACTAAATTTCTCTCCACTCTTTGCAGTCTCATCACAGTGAACAAATGGTGAATGTCTATCTATGTAATCTTTTTTTGCTTCTCTTTCGACAGTATCAATGTCAACGTAACGGTTAATCTTTGGCATATTTTCTCCTTAAAATGTTATAAAAACATTATATTCTAAATAAGATTAAAATTGTCTTATTTAGAATGTTTAAATCAATGTTGTAGCTACCTTGTGAGAATCCAAGCCCAACTTAGATTTATCCTCATTACCTAAAGCCATAAGTACAATTTGTGCAGTGGAAAAAACACTCAGTGCTATATCTCTTCCAACACAACATTCTAAACTTTTTTGACGTGGTTCAAACATTGCAAAGCTTCTTGAGTCATTTGTAATGATAAAATCAGCAGCATTATCAAAAGCATCTAACATGATTTTTCCTGCTAATTTTTCTCCAAGCTCTTTTGATACTTGAACTATTTCATATCCATCGCTATCATTTTGTGTAGCAAATTTAACTATATTTGCACCTAATAGAGTCAATATAGTATCATTCGTTTCTAAATTTTGTGTTTTGTTTCCATTGAAAATAGCTACATTAAAATTAGAAAAAGGTTTTTTAATCATTTCTTGAAGCTTTTTATAACCAAATACATCTCTTAAAACTTCATTTACATGTAAAACTTTTATATCTAAACATAAATTCAAATTATCTTTTTTAAGCCTACTTATAACTGCGTCTTTTAACTCACAGTTTTCCAAAAGCATAATCTTTGCTACATTTAAAGATGTGTATGAGCTATCTTCAACACAAATAATATCAGCATTTTGAGCTTTTGCAAGTGCTAAATTATATGCACAGTTGTATAAAAAAGCTTCTTCATTTAGGGCTTTACCCTCTGCTGCTATATCTGATTTTGTATTTAGCAAAACTGGAGCTTCAATTTTGAGTTGAGTAAGTAACTCTTTTGCAGCCACTATATAAGAACTTGCTTTATCTTTTTCTATAATATTATCAAACACTCTATATTGTGCCATTACATACTCCTACTTAAATTTCTTTGTTCATTTACAAAACTATTAGTTATGCTCTCATCATTTAAAATGGCATTTTTAAGATAAACTATTTTTCTTTCTAATTCAATATCTTGTGGGTAAAGTTTATTTGATATGTTTACATGTAACCAGATTCCATCATCTTTATTGGCAATTGCTTCAAGTATTTTTGTTTTTCTTTCTGGATATTTTATAATCATATCATACGCAAAAGCGAAAAGACCATCTCCTATAAAACCTTCTTCTAAATTAATTATTGGTGATGAATAATGTTCTCTTATATATGATTTATAAACTTTTCTATCACTTGCG
>CBDLTN010000153.1:0-5492 GCA_965306065.1 uncultured Sulfurospirillum sp.
AACAGTCGGTTTCAATGCAAATAGAGGAGATGAAGTTACTGTAAGTAATTTTGAATTTAAACCTTTACAAAAAGATGGAACAAAAGCTCCTACACAAAATCTAATCGATAAAATTACATATTACAGTGCACCTTTAATTCCAATAGTTAAGTATTTGATAGCCGGAATATTATTATTTGTTTTCTATAAAAAAGTAATAGAACCATTTAGCCGTAAAATGGTTGAACACAGTGTTGAAGAGTATAGTGCTGAAGATATAAAATCAGAAGAAGAAGATGAAGATAGTGCAGAAGATACTTTGGAAAAATTCAAAAAAGCTCGTAAAAAAGTAGAAGATCAATTAGGTATCGGTGATGAATTTAATGAGGAAGAACTCAAATACGATGTATTATTAGAAAAACTTAGAACTTTAGCAGATGATAAAAGTGAAGAGATAGCAGGTCTCCTTCAGACGATGATAAGAAATGAGAGTGAATATGACTTTCATTCAAAAAGTACAGGAGGAGTATCTTGAAACTAACAGATGAGCAGAAGATTCAATATGATGAATTGGGAATGAGTGAAAAAGTTGCTATTTTGCTTATTCAGTTAGGCGAAGATATAACAACAAATGTATTTTCACATATGGAAATCGACATAGTAACAGAAATTTCAAAGTATATTGCGACAGTAAAAAACATAGATAAAAGTGTTGCAAATGCTGTTTTAGAAGAATTTTATGCAATATTACAATCAAATCAATATATTAGAAGTGGTGGTATGGAGTATGCAAAAGAGATACTTTATAGAACTTTTGGAAGTGAAGCAGCTCAGAAAATCATGGACAAACTTTCAAAAAGTATGGAAAATACGCAAAGTTTTGGTTATCTTTCACAAATTAAGCCACAACAACTTGCAGATTTTATTGTAACAGAGCATCCTCAAACAGTTGCATTAATTCTTGCTCACATGGATCCGACAAGTGCAGCTGAAACTATCTCTTTTTTCCCAGATGAACTTAAGAGTGAAGTAACAATTCGTATGGCAAATCTTGGTGATATTTCACCTTCAGTTGTTAAAAGAGTATCGGCAGTACTAGAGAATAAACTAGAATCTTTAACTTCATATAAAGTCGAGGTTGGTGGACCTAGAGCAGTTGCTGAAATACTTAACCGTCTTGGACAAAAAGCATCTAAATCTACTATTGCATATATCGAACAAACAGATGAAGAGCTTGCAACTACTATTAAAGAGATGATGTTTACTTTTGAAGATATTATGAAATTAGACTCTACAGCAATTCGTGAGATACTTAAAGTTGCAGATAAGAAAGACCTTATGGTTGCTCTAAAAGGTGCAGCAGATGAACTTCGTGATAAGTTCTTAGAAAATATGTCACAACGTGCACAAGATGCATTCCTTGAAGAGATGAGTTTCTTAGGAGCAGTGAGAGTAAAAGATGTTGAAGAGACACAAAGACGCATAGTTGATGAAGTTCAAAAACTAGCAGAACAAGGTGTTATTCAAGTAGGTGAAGCAGAAGAGATGATAGAGTAATGAAGAATATCATAGAAAATGAAAACATCAATAATCATACTATAGAGCCATATCACTTTAAAGTACTTGGTGGAGCTAGTAATATAAGTGAAACAGAAGAGACAAATACAGTTCAAGAAAGTCCTATAAAAGAGACTAAAAGTGAACCTGTAAAAGTAACGCAAAGTGAGCCAGTAGTTCAAGTAGATGAACAACAAAATAAATTTATAGAAGAGCTATTAAAAAAGAGTGATGAACTTTCTTCTAATATTATAAAACTACAAATGCAGATAGAAAAGCAAGAAGAAGATTTTAATAACAGACTACAAAATGAGCTTCAAAGAGAATCACAAAGTGCGTATGAAAAAGGCTATCAGAAAGCTAAAGATGAATTAGAATCAGGAGTTGCTGAGTTAAAAGGTAAATTTTTGAATTCAATAAATACTCTTGAACAAGAAGCAAAAAAGGGAAATGATTTTTTGAAACAAGTGGAGAGTGATCTTTCATCGACAGCTGTAGAAGTTGCAAAGGAGATAATCTTAAAAGAGATTAAGCATTCAAGCAGTGATATTGCAGCCACACTTTCACAAAAGTTAATAGAAGAGTTAAAAGATGCAAAAAATATTAAGTTAAAAGTAAATCCGTCAGACTATGAATCATTAAATGAAATTTACTCTACCATTGAGAATGTAAAAGTAGATAGTGATAGTTCTATTACACAAGGTGGTGTTGTGATTTTAAGTGATGTAGGAAATTTAGATGGAAATATATCTACAAGATTAGAGAAAGTGAAGAATTTAATTGAAAATGGATAAAACAATAGAAGTAAAAGGTAAATCTATAGAAGAGTTAAAAGACACATGCGTAGCTCTGCGAAAAAAGATAATAGAAACAGTTAGTAAGAATGGTGGACATCTTAGTAGCAATGTAGGTGCAGTTGAGCTAATAGTAGCAATGCATTATGTCTTTGATGCAAAAAAAGATCCATTTATATTTGATGTTTCACATCAATCATATGCACACAAACTACTTACTGATAGATGGGATAGCTTTTCAACTCTTAGAGAATTTGATGGAATAAGTGGTTATACAAAACCAAGTGAATCAGAGTATGATTATTTTATAGCAGGGCATAGCTCAACTTCAATTTCATTGGCATTAGGGGCTGCAAAAGCGATTAAGCTAAAGAAACAAAACGATAATAGAGTTCCAATTGCCTTTATTGGTGATGGTTCTATGACTGCTGGTATGGCATATGAAGCATTAAATGAATTAGGAGATATAAAGTTACCAGTTATTATTATTTTAAATGATAATAAAATGAGTATTGCAAAACCAATTGGGGCAATTAGTAAATTTCTTTCTCATGCAATAGCAGGAGACTTTTTTCAAAAAGTTAAGAAAAAAACAGAGAGTGTTTTGCAGTATCTTCCAGATGGTGCAACATATATGGCTAAAAAGTTTGAGGAGAGTCTGAAACTAATTACTCCAGGAATGCTTTTTGAGGAACTTGGTATAGATTACATAGGACCAGTCGATGGACATAATGTTGAAGAACTTATAAGAGCATATGAATTAGCAAAAAAATTAAAAAAACCAGTAATTATACATGCGCAAACTTTAAAAGGTAAAGGGTATGAGATTGCAGAGGGTTATGAAGAAAATTGGCATGGGGTTGGGCCTTTTGATATCGACAGTGGAAAATCTATAAAAAATAACAGTGGTAAAAAAAGTACAACAAGTGTTTATAGTGATGCTCTTTCAAAACTTGCAAATAAGCATCAAAATGTAGTAGGTGTAACAGCAGCAATGCCAACAGGAACAGGTATAAGCAGACTCATTAATGAGTTTCCAGATAGGTTTTGGGATGTAGCAATTGCAGAACAACATGCTGTTACATCTATGGCAGCTATGGCTAAAGAGGGTTTTAAGCCATTTATTACGATATATTCTACATTTTTGCAACGTGCTTATGATCAAGTTATTCATGATGCCTGTATTATGAATTTAAATGTTGTTTTTGCGCTTGATAGAGCAGGTATTGTTGGAGAAGATGGAGAAACGCACCAAGGAGTTTTTGATATATCATATTTGAGTGCTATTCCCAATATGACTATTTTTGCTCCAAGAGATAATGCAAGTATGTACAGAGCAATAGAATATGCATATACTCACCAAGGGCCATGTTCTTTGCGTTATCCTAGAGGCTCTTTTTTAGATTGTGGTGATGTGGAAGATATTCCTTTTGAACTAGGAAAAGCACAGTTACTTAAAGAAGGGAGTAGTAAAACACTTCTTATAGGTTATGGAAATGGTGTGGGAAAAGCACTTGAAGTAGCAAAGCTTTTAAGTAAAGAAGGCCTAGATTGTGCTGTATTAGATTTAAGGTTTGTTAAACCAATTGATGTTGACATGTTAGAAAAGCTTTCTAGTAAATATAAAGATTGGTTTGTCATTAGTGATAGTAGTAAGATAGGTGGAGTTGGCTCAACAATAACATGTCTTAAAAATGATTTTGCTTGGGATAGTGTAAAAGTAACTAGCTTTGAATATAAAGATGAATTTATTAAACATGGGAATACAAAATTAGTAGAAGAGTATTTGGATATTTTACCAGAGCAAATAAAAAATAAAATTAAAAGCGGAACTAGAGGATAAATATGGAATTTTTAGCAGTCTTAAAAAACAGAGGACTTAAAGCAACTCCTCAAAGAGTAGCGGTACTTAAAGAGTTAGGTAAAAAAACACATCCAACCATGGAAGAGATGTATAGTGGGATAAGAGAGGAAAATCCAACAATATCTTTAGCAACAGTTTATAAAAATGTAAACCTATTAAAAGAACAAGGTATAGTTATAGAGATAAATATGCCAAATGGTAAGATGAGATATGACTATTTAGCTCGTCCACACATTCACTTGGTATGCAAAAGTTGTGGATGTATTGAAGATTTAGATTATGATGAAAATCTTATGAACTTTCAAAATACTCTTGAAAATAGTAGAGGGATAGTTATAGATAGACTAGATGTTATAGCTTCAGTAGAGAGTTGTAGTTTTTGTAAGTAGGGAAAACCCTACTTACATAATAATTATAAATCGTTTTCGTGTTTATCTAAGTACTCAGCAACACCTTCAGTTGTAGCTTTCATTCCTTCATCACCTTTTTGCCATCCTGCAGCACAAACTTCACCATGCTCATCAGTAAACTGCATTGCATCTACCATACGAATCATTTCATCAACATTTCTTCCAAGAGGTAAGTCGTTGATAACAGCATGTCTTACTACACCTTTTGCATCAATTAAAAAAGATCCACGAAGTGCTACTGACTCTCCAAATAGAACATCATAATCTCTTGCAATTTGTTTATTTAAATCTGCAACTAGTGGAAAGTTAATTCTTCCAATACCACCATTATTTACAGGAGTTTCTCTCCATGCAAAATGTGAAAACTGGCTATCTACTGATACGCCAATAACATTTACGCCTCTTTCTTTAAATTCATCTACTCTTTTTGAAAAAGCGATAATCTCTGAAGGGCAAACAAAAGTAAAATCCAGTGGATAAAAGAACAGAACAGTACCTTTTTCTCCATAATTCTCACTTAATCTGAAATCATCGACAATAGTGCCATTTGCTAAAACTGTAGTTGCTGAAAAATCTGGTGCTGGGTTTGTTACTAACATATATACTTCCTTTAATAGTAATTTTTATTAATAAAGAATTATAGCCAATTAACTATTAGAGTAACTTTAAATGAAATTATTATGTCACTTTTGAAATAAAAGAATAATAAATCCATGTAAAATGATTATTATTTTAGAAAAAAATTTAATTGTTTATAAGTAATGTATGAGCTAAATCTTAAAATAAATTTTAAGATTTAGCTTGGTTAGCATAAGTTTAAGTTCTGAATTCGTCTAGTTTATTATTAAGCGTTTCAGTCATTTTATTCATATGCTCTGCTGCACTTGC
>CBDLTN010000154.1:0-5486 GCA_965306065.1 uncultured Sulfurospirillum sp.
TTTACCTCTTTTTCTGTCTTCTCTTTAGCTTCTTTTATCCAGACTAAAAGTCTCTCTTCTATTTTTTCAACAAGTAATTCTTTCTCATAACCTTCTTCTATACCGCTGATATTGATATATCCAAGTTCACTGTCCATACCAAACATTGAAATAGCAGCATAAGCTTGTAAACTAGCAATTTCTAAATCATTTATTGCTCCAGTTTCCATTCCATCTTCTCCAAATTTTTCCATTTTTGCTACTCGTCCAGCTAGTAAAACACAAATATTATTGAAAAGTTCTTTTTTTGATGTGGCATCTATAAAGTCGTCATGATGGTATGAAACAAAACCAAGAGCTTCACTACGAGGTGCTACTGTTACTTGTTCTATTTTTACTTCCGGTAAAAGTACGCAAGATAGAACAGCATGACCTGCTTCGTGATAAGCTGTTTTTTTCATAGAAGTTTCAATATCACGTATTTTTTTGTTTTCTAGTTTAGTGCCATACTTAATTATATTTATTTGTTCCAAGAGTATTTCTTCAGTTAGTCTTTTTAGACCTTTACGAGCAGCAAATAAAGAAGCTTCTTGTCCGATTCTTTTTAGATCATTACCACCCATACCCGAAATATATCGTACAACTCTCTCTATATTTATATTTTTATCATGAGGTTTTTTTAATACTTCTTCTATAAAAAAACGTCTAGCTTCCATATCTAGTTTTGGTACTTCTATACGTATATCAATTCTACCGGTTTTTATAAGTGATTCAGGTATATTTTTTGATTCGCTTAATGTAGCAATAGTAAATACTGGGGCCTCAAAACTCTGCGTAATTGAATCCAATTCATCGATAAGAGGGGAAACACTCATAGTAGATATGATTCCTCCAACAATACCTTGTATATCAATGTTTTCTAAAATAACAATAGCGGGTGCAGCACTATATGCTTGTGCATAAGCTTTATGTATCATAGCTTCATTAAATAAATCAGAGTTATTGATAACAGTGTATGGCATATCAGCTGCATTTGCAAAAGCCCGAGCTAATAGCTTTTTCCCCATACCAGAAGGACCATAAAGGAACATACCCTTTGGTGGAGTCATTGAAAAATGTTGTAAACGCTTAGGTTCTTTTAAAAGAGCTAGTATTTCGCAAAGCTCCTCTTTTACTTTTTTATGACCTATTATATCACTGAATGATGTATTTGATACATGTAAAGTATTTTCACTTGTAACACTAAGCTTTTCTTTATTATATGAAGCATTTTTAAGAAGACACTCTACTGTTTCACCTTTTACATGTAAAGACCACTCTAGTGAAATACGAAAGTGTTGCTTTCTTAATTTATTTATAAGTGCGTGTTCATCTTTAAGTGCTTTAGTTATAAACGTTGTTGCTTCATCGGATATACTATAACGTATATGTTTTACATCATTTTTAAGTTTTAATGCTTCATAAAAATTATTAAATATAATTTCTGGTAGTTTTTGTTTAATATATTTTGCATTTATATAAGGAGCGAGTGAGAGAGTAAGTAAAGATACAAGAGAGTCGATTTTTACATATTCTATCTCTATACCACTCTCTTTAGTAAAAGTCTGGGACATTTGGTGAAGAGCTCTAGCTCCTATTTTTATGAGTGCAATGAGACTAAGTTTATTAAATGGTATTATCGTGTGTTCATTTAAAAAGGACAGAAACTTTTTATCAAATGCATCTTCTTTATTTTCATTTTTAATTATCTTTTCACGACTAAGTCTTTCAATCAAAAAAGTATGTGCTTGAAGTGGGTCATTTTTTAGTATAGACTGTATATCTGTTCGTTGTATTAATGAACCTAGACGAGAAGTAGTCATAATAACAATAGTATTAGAAAAATCTATACCACTTTTTTCATACTCTGTAGAAAAAAGAGTATAGAGTGTAAGCTGTGTTTGAAAATCTGCTTTTTCTACATCTTCAAATATAAGTATAGAGTTAGGATGTTTTTGGATAAACTCTACTACATCTGTTTCTATAGTTGATAACGGTTCTGTAGAAAAGCTAAAATTAGCACTATAATTGTCCATATAAAAAACTTTTAATTGTTCTATATCAGGATCTTCTTGAAGTAACAGTTGAGGTAGATAATGTTTTCCACTGTTGGGGGGACCAATAAAAGTAAACAGTGCTTTAGTGCAGTATTTATTTTTTAACAAATTCATTTGAACAAGATTTCTTATTAAGCTCTCTATTGCAAAATCTTGGTCAAATAGTTCTTTTTTTAATTTCTTTTCAATTTCTTTATAGTTTTTTTTATGTTTCACAATATACTCCTAATAGAGTCCGTTTAACACTTTCAAAAGCAAGTTCATATATATAATTGTACTATTTTAAGATTAAAATAAATTGTTCTTTTACAAATTTTAATATATATAAAGTATTATAACCATTTATCAAGAACTAAAAACCCTATAACTAAAAGGGTGTATAAGTTTAGTTGCATAAACGTCTTTCTACAAAGTCTTTTGTTTTTCCATGTATCACGGTACAAAAGAACTACTCCCTTATAGAGCATAAAGATTGAGTGAAAAAGAATTAAACTTAAGATTATGGTACTTTGTGGCATAAAAAATGAGACAGACATAATAGCGCTTATGATAGTAAATAAAATCCATATATAAGTAATTCTTGCAAGTCCTTCACCCCCTAAAACTTCTATCATTGTGGGAAATCCTGCTTTTATATAGTCATTGTGATAAACTAAGACTAAAAGCCAAAAGTGAGGTATTTGCCAAATAAAATAAAACCAAGCTAAAGATAAAAATTCTGGTTTAAGTAGATTTTGACCAGCTACCATCCACATCAAAACAGGAGGAATAACCCCTAAAAGAGCTCCTGGAAAAACTGCGTAGGGGTTGATTTTTTTCATAGGAGTATATATGCCATTGTAAAGTAAAATCACAAAAGCAAAAATTGCAACGCCCGTAAAAGATAAAACAGTATAAATAGCTAACATAGATAGGCCTATAAGCCCTAATATAATACCAATAGCTTCCTTTTCTCCTATGCGTCCGGTTACTAAAGGTCTGTTTTTGGTTCTAGGCATAAGAGCATCTAAATGACGCTCTTGAAATTGATTTAAAGCACAAACACCAAGTGCCAATAAAAATATCCCTAGAAGTGAAACCCATAAATCAGATGTTATCTCTTTTGCTCCTAAAAGATAAACAAAGGCTCCTGGAATTCCAACAGCAGCTGATAACAAAGCTTTTGTAAAAGAGAGATAATCTTTTATTGTTGCATGAGATTTAACTACTGTTGTTGTTTTCATTTTAAAGTCCTTTAAAATATTCTATAAGTAAATCAATGTCATTTTGGTTTATAACATCTTTGTATGAACTCATCATACCACCATTAAAGCCATCAACTATCTCTAAATCAGGTTCTAAAATGGCTCTTTTTAGGTAGTCTTCATCTGAAATAATAACTTTTAGCTCATCGCCTATTTTAACCTTAACACTTCTACCAAAAATACCTTTATAACTTGGTCCAACAAGCATAGAACCATCAAGTGAATGACAGCCTGTACAACCATTATTATTTAATATATCTATGGCTTTTGCCTTAGTATCTATCTTTGGTTTAGCTTTTTTGCCCTTGAAGTAAACAATCAGTTTATCAATATCACTATCGCTGATAATGTCTTTATATGAACTCATCATACCACCGCTATAACCATCAACAATCTCTTTATCTGGATCTAAGATAGCACGTCTTAAGTAGTTTTCATCTGTAATAATCTCTTTTATGGTACCATCTATGGAAATTTTTACTTTTCTGCCAAACATATCTTTATAACTAGGACCTACTAGGACTGAACCATCAAGAGAGTGACAACTAATACAACCATTGTTATTTAGTATCTCAATTGCTTCTTTATTGATATCTACTTTGGGTTCTATATTTGCACCTTTAAAGTAATCGATGATTTTATCAATATCACTATCACTAATAATGTCTTTGTATGAACTCATCATACCACCGCTATAACCATCAACAATTTCTTTGTCAGGATCTAAAATAGAACGTATTAAATACGCTTCATCAGTTAATATTTCTTTTAACGTATCTCCCTCTTTGATTTTTACCACTCTTCCAAACATATTTTTGTAGCTCGGCCCAACAAGTGCAGAACCATCTAATGAGTGGCAGCTTACACAACCGTTAGCATTTAATATAGCTAATCCAGGGTGTTCACTACTTGGTTCATCTTTATCAAAAGGAGTTTTTTTGTCAGAATCATACCATTTGTCAAAAATATTTTTATCTATAACATGTATATTTGAGTACATGTAAGAGTGTCTAGTCCCACAGTATTCAGCACACTCAACTACAAAAGTACCTTTTTTGGTAGCATTAAACCATGTTGTAGTAGTAGTTCCAGGAACTGCATCTTGTTTGATTCTAAACGCAGGTACATAAAAACTATGTAAAACATCATTTTTCTTAACTTTTAGGTTCAATTTTATATTTTCACCTATAGGGACGTAAAGTTCTTTTGTTTTTTTACCATTTGGATATTCATAAGACCAAAACCACATTTGCCCATGTACCGTGACTTCAAAACTACTTTTAGGTATATCTCTCATTGCTTTTAAGCTAGTATATCCATAGTAAAACATTACTGCTAATAATAGGGTTGGAGCTAATGTCCAAATAACTTCCAATGTCTTATTATGTTCTATATTTACCACCTGATCACGGGAGTGCCTTTTACTGCTATATTTATATAAAAAGTAAAACATAACTCCAACAACAAGTATAAATATCAACAATGATACTCCAGCTGTAACCCATAATGCCAAATCTACTTCACTAGCGATAGTTGATACGCCTTCCATTCCTTCTAACATAGCAATCCTTTCTCTAGCTTATTGAAAAAAATCATTTGGTGTAAATCGATGATATGTATCGATTGCCATCAAAATATATATTACTGCCAATACACATAATGAACCATATATCATGGTTCTAAAAACATTGGCATCTGATTTTATATGCATATAATATGCAATGATTAAAATCGCCTTTAGTAAAGCAATAAAAAGCTGAACAGCTATGGTTGAACCCAATTGTAGGTTTATCATTGAAGGTTGAATAAGAGTTAATATTGTTAAACCTACTAGAACAAAAAATACTTTTATATAAGTGGACTCTTTTATTGGATGAATTTCTTGGTTTGAATGTAATCTCATAATAATCTCCTAATAAATTAAATAAAATAACGGAAATAGAAATACCCAAACAAGGTGAACTAAATCCCAATACAAAGCTGTATTTTCCAAAACAACAAAATTTTCAGGTGTTATCTTTTCTTTTTTTATAAGTAACAACACCCAAAGCATCGCTAAAATTCCTAAAAAGATATGCAAACCATGAAGTCCAGTCATGGTAAAATAAAGACCGAAAAACATGATTTTACCTGTTGGCATCTCATTTAATATAGGTGAGTCTGGATA
>CBDLTN010000155.1:0-5469 GCA_965306065.1 uncultured Sulfurospirillum sp.
GTACTCAATTGGTTCGATTATTATAGGAGTGTATTTACCGTTTTTATCTCTTGGTGCGAAAATAGGAATTATTACAGGGTTATACTTTAGTTTAAGTACAGCTATAGAATTTGTAGTATCTGCATTTAATCCAAAAAACTTAACTTTTATACTACTTTTGCCTCCAGCTTTTTGGTCTATTAAAAGCCCCACGTTTTTAGCTTCTTTTAACGCCTTTATTATATTTAGTATAGCTTGCTCTTTATGAACGTTTTTATTTCCATATCTTTCTCTAAAAGGAATGGTAATGTTGCTTTCTATCAGCTCATTGTTACCTTTTCTTCCTATTGCAATCATTGGGTAACCATTGCGAGGCAAAAACTGCGCTGCAAACTCCCAATTTGAGAAATGTGCAGTTATGATAACTACTCCATTCTTAGTATCTTTTGTGTATGTTTTTAGTTTTTCTAAGAATTCTTCTTTATTGTTTACCATATCATCAAAGTTAAGTTTGTCATTTAGCATGAGAATTATCTCAGCTACTGTTATTGCTACGTTTTGGTATGCACCAAGAGCTAGTTCATATATCTCTTTTTCACTTTTTTCAGGGAATGCAGCTTTTAAATTTTTAATTGTTAATGTACTTCTTCTTTTTTCATATTTAAAAAAGAGTTTGCTAATAAACTTCATTATTTTATATATAGCTGAGTTTGGAAGTAATCCAACTATCCATATGAAAAATTTAACAATGTAATATTCTAATTTTTCTTTCATTTTAATATTTGACCTTTTTATAGAAAAGATATTATACAAAAAGAGAGCTAAATAGAGAATTAGGTGGGTTTAGGTATAATAATAAGTTTTATAAAAGTCATAGGAAGATAATAAAGTGAACAATATTTTTAGAGAGTATGATATACGCGGTATTTATGAAGAAGAGTTGAATGAGACAACAACCAAGTTGATAGGGTATTTTTTAGGTTTACATGTAAAAAAGATTGGAGGAGTTGTAGCAATAGGATATGATGCTAGAAGTCACTCTCCAATTCTTTGTGATTATTTAACTAGTGGTTTTAACAAAGCTGGTTGTGAAGTTTTAAGTATGGGGCTTGTTGCAACTCCTGTGAATTATTTTGCAAACTATAATGATTTTGACAGCGTTACTCCAAATGCTTCAGTGATGATAACAGGCTCACATAATCCAAGTGAGTATAATGGGTTTAAAATCACAATTGATAAAAAACCATTTTTTGGTGAAGACATCTATGCTCTTGGTCGAGAGATAATGGCAAATTTAGATTTACATGTAGAAGATAATCTTACATGTAAAACAATCAATGCCAAAGATAGATATATAGATTTTGTAGCAAAAGAGTTTGAACACTTAAAAGGCTTTGATAAAAGCTTTGTATATGATTGTGGTAACGGTGTTGCTGGAGTTGTTGCTCCACAAATTTTTGAGAGATTGGGCTTTACATGTAAAGGTCTTTTTACTAAACCAGATGGAACTTTCCCAAATCATCATCCTGATCCTACGGTTGAGAAAAATTTAATTGATATTAAAAAAGAATTAGAAGATAAATATGAATATGGATTTGCCTATGATGGTGATGCTGATAGGATTGCTTTTTTGACCAAAAAAAACAATGTCAAAGGCGATATCATGGCTATACTTTTTAGTGAAGCAATGGAAAATCCAACTGTAGTAGGTGAAGTAAAATGCTCACAGGTGATGTATGACACTATAAATGATTACGGAAAAGCTCACATGTATAAAACTGGGCATAGTAATCTTAAGGTAAAGATTGCTGAACTAAAGGCAGACTTTGCAGCAGAAGTGAGTGGACATCTGTTCTTTAATGATAGATACTTTGGTTATGATGATGCTATATATGCAACTTTAAGGATGATAGAACTTGTTAAAAATGGTTTAGAAGTAGACAAGAGGATAGAAGAACTTCCTAAGGTTTATTCAACTGAAGAGATAAAAGTAGAAACAACAGAAGAAGAAAAATTTGCTTTGGTAGATAAAGTAAAAGAGTTACTAAAAAACCCTCCAAGTGATTTTCCTAAGATAAAAGAGATAGTAGAAGTTGATGGTGTTAGGGTTATATTTGATAAGGGTTGGGGACTTGTAAGAGCAAGCAATACAACACCTGTATTAGTAACTCGTTTTGAGTCTACATGTAAAGATAGAGCAAAAGAGTATGAAAGAAAATTAAATGAACTTATAATAAAGGCGAAAGAATTATGACTAATAATCTTTTTTTTGATATAAAACCCGATTTGAGTGCCTATGAGTTTGCTTATAAAGAGTCTTCAAATATAGGTTACTATAGCTTACCTGAACAAGATTTAGATTACTTGAAGAAGTATAGAGGTGATTTTAATTCAAAAAACAAAGATATACCTCATTTGGTTGTTATAGGTATTGGTGGAAGTTCACTTGGGCTTAAAGCCATATATAGAACTCTTAAAAACATTAAGGATTTTAAAAAAAAGATTCATTTTCTGGAGAGCACAGATCCTATCGCAATTAATTCTGAACTTGAAAAAATAGAGCTTGAAAAGACCCATTTTTTTGTGATTAGTAAGTCTGGGACTACGATAGAAACCATAGCTATATATAAGTATGTTTTAGAACTTTTAAAGAATAGTAAAATTAATGAAGAGTATAGGTTTACATATATAACAGATGAAGGTAGTTTACTTGAAAAACACTCAAAAACTAAAAAATCATTTTGTCTACATGTAGCAAAAAATGTTGGTGGAAGATTCTCTGTTTTAAGTGCAGTTGGCTTAGCTCCCCTTTCACTCATTGAAGTAGATATAAAAGCACTTTTAAGTGGTGCAAGGCAAATAAAAGATAGCTTTTTTAAAGATGGGTACATCAAAGATATACTTTTAAAAAAAGCAACTTTTTATGCTAAAAACTCCATGAAATACAATATGAACGTATTATTTGTTTATAGTGAGAGTTTTAAGTACTTTACTGAGTGGTATGTTCAACTTTGGGGAGAAAGTCTTGGTAAAAAACAACTTCATAGTAGTTTTAACGTTGGACTTACCCCTGCTGGTTTAATTGGACCAAAAGACCAACACTCTTTTTTACAACTCATAGTTGAAGGTCTTAGAGATAAGAGTGTGACTTTTCTAAAAATTGATAATTTCAATACCGATATAAATATACCAAATATAAAGTTAGAAGAATTAGAAGGATTGGATAGTATAAACAATATAACCTTTAACTCACTTATAAACCTCCAAGCAGACTCAGTAATAGAGTCTTTATTAGCAAAAGAAGATATTCCTATAGATACTATAACGTTAGAGTGTATTAATGAAGAAAATCTTGGAAAGTTTATATTTTATTATGAACTTTTGACTTCTCTGGTAGCCAATATGATAGGTGTCGATGTTTATGGACAGCCAGGAGTTGAAGAAAGTAAAGCTATTCTAAAAGAAAAATTAAAAAATAGAAGATTATTATGAAAGGTATAAAAAAATGTTTATTTCCAGCAGCAGGATATGGAACTAGATTTTTACCAGCCACAAAAGCAATGTCAAAAGAGATGTTACCAATTATGACTAAACCTCTCATCCAGTACGGTGTCGAGGAAGCATTAGAGGCTGGATGTGATACGATGGCTATCGTTACAGGACGAGGGAAACGATCAATTGAAGATCATTTTGATATAAGTTATGAGTTAGAACATCAGATAAAAGATACTTCAAAAGAACACTATTTAACTCAGATAAGAGAATTGATAGAAAGTTGTACTTTTACATATACAAGACAAGTTGAGATGAAAGGTTTGGGTCATGCAATACTTACAGGAAAATCACTTATAGGCGATGAGCCATTTGCAGTAGTGCTTGCAGATGATTTGTGTGATAGTCAAAATGAGAGTGTATTAACTCAGATGGTAAAAATTTATGAAAAATATGGTTGTTGTGTGGTTGCTATCGAAGAAGTTCCAAAAGAAGACACTAGTAAATATGGAGTTATTGCAGGTCATCTAGTTGATGGAAGTAGTGATATATATAGAGTTGAAACAATGGTAGAAAAACCTGAACCAAGAGATGCACCTAGTAATCTAGCCATAATTGGTAGATATGTTTTGACGCCTGATATATTTGACATCATAGAAAAAACTAAGCCAGGAAAAGGTGGAGAGATACAGATAACAGATGCTTTATTAGAAATGGCAAAACAAGGAAAAGTTATAGCATATAAGTTTAAAGGTAAAAGATTTGATTGTGGAAGTGTAGACGGTTTTGTGGAGGCAACTAACTATTTCTACGCTAAATAGAATAAAAAGTATTATTTAATGTTTTTTTAGGTAAAATTTTACATCTTAACTTAAGGAGTATATTTATGAAGATATTATTATCAGTTTTACTTTTCGTGAGTTTTTTGTTTGCAAGTGTTGATTTAAACAATGCAAATCAAAAAGATTTTGTAACTCTAAAGGGTATTGGAGATAAAAAAGCTGAGCAAATTGTCACTTTTAGAAAAACAAATGGATGTTTTAAGTCCATAGATGAACTTGCAAAAGTAAAAGGTATAGGAAAGAAAACAGTTGAGAAAAATAGAGATAACCTTATACTTGGAGAGTGTCCAAATTAATCTACATGTAAGGCTGTAAAAGCCTTACACCTTTTTTTGAAAGAAAACATATATTGAAAATATCCAGATACATATTGATTTTAATATTGCCTATTTTATTGTTTGCAGAAAAACCAGATTTATTGTTATTAAAGACATATAAAGACAATATAGATGTAAATGGTTGGCTTATGAGTGAAAAGCTTGATGGTGTAAGAGCTTATTGGAATGGGAGAAAACTTGTTTCACGTACGGGAATTGAATTTAAAGCTCCTAAATGGTTTGTTAGAGATTTCCCACCATTTGAGCTAGACGGTGAACTTTGGAGTAAAAGAGGAGATTTTGATAATATCTCAGGGATAGTAAGAAAAAAAACTCCACATGAAGACTGGGAAAAACTTAGCTATAATATTTTTGAAATTCCAAATCAAAAAGGTGGATTAAAACAAAGATTAAATGTTTTGGAAACTTATTTAACTAATTTTCCAAATAGATATATAAAAATCATAAAACAGGTTACATGTAAAGATAAAAATCACTTAAAAAGATTCTTAGACGAGATAGAAGAAAAAGGTGGTGAAGGTGTAGTTGTAAGAAATGCTAAAGCTTCTTATATAAATAAAAGAACTTCACAGGCTTTGAAAGTGAAAAGTTTTAATGATACAGAGTGTGAAATAATAGGATACAAGCAAGGTAAAGGCAAGTATAAAAACTTTGTTGGATCATTGGTATGTAAGATGAAAAATAAACAAATTGTAAATATAGGTAGTGGATTGAGTGATAAATTAAGAAAGAATCCACCAAAAAAAGGTATAATAATTACCTTCAAATATCAAGGTTTAACAAAAAATGGTAAACCAAGATTTCCAGTATTCTTGAAG
>CBDLTN010000156.1:0-5428 GCA_965306065.1 uncultured Sulfurospirillum sp.
GAGTTGCAGGGAGAAATTGCAAAGGAAAGTATTTATCTGTAAAAGATCCAGAATCTGATCATGAGATGCTTATAAACCACACAGAAAATATTCTTAAAAAAGAAGATGACGAGAAAATAAAATATATTTCAGGCAGAAATGGTTACGTAACAGAAGAGAGTCCAGGTTCGTTTGACATACAAGAAAATATGGAAGTTGATGAAATAAGTTTTAAAACTACAGGCTCAATAGAAACTGATATGAGTGCTGAAGTTAAAATCAATATAACTGAAGATGATGTTTTTAAAGATGCAATAGGACCGGGAATGAGTGTTGAGACGTATGAGCTTAATATTCAAGGTAATGTAGCTAGTGGAGCACAGATAAAAGCAGAAAAGTTAAGTATAGGCGGACAAACTCACCAAACATCTGTTATTGAAGCAAAAAATGCTCATATTACTATTCATAGAGGTACTGTAACTGCTGAAGAAGCTAATGTGGATAGGCTTGAAGGTGGTAAAATAATAGGTGATATTATTAATGTAAAACAAGCTATTGGTGGAGAGATAATAGGTAAGAATATAATTATTGATGAACTAGCATCAAATGTGAGTATAACAGCCTCAGATACAATAGAGATAAAAGAATTAAAAGGTACTAACAATAAGTTTTTGATTGATCCTAGTTTGACTAAAGAGTTTAATGAAAATATAGAAAAAATAACAATTGAAATAAAAGATTTATCTTTGAGACTTAGACAAGTACCAAAAATACTTGAAGACAGGAAAAGGGTTATAGATAAAACTAAACCAACAGTACAAATGATAAAAGAAAAAATTATAGAGTTAAAACGTGATGGCAAAAATCCTCCTTCAACACTTCTTTCAAAAATTAGAGAGTTTCAAAGTAGTGTAAATGAATATAATGTATCTCTAAAAAAATATAAAGATGACAAATTACAGTTAAAAAATTTAAAAGAAGATTTAAATCAAGTACAAATGAAAGTTTTTTCAGCAAAAATCATCAATCATTCTCCATGGAAAGAGTTTAATGAGATAAAATTTAGACTTATTTCACCAGCAGTAGAAAAGGTGTATAATACAAAACAACATGAAATTATAAGAGAAATATCTTTAAAAGAGACAGATGATGGAGAGTATAAAATTAATAAATCAGCGGAGTATAGTAGTTAATGATTATAGGTATTAGTGGAGAATTAGTTAAAAAAGAACCAACGTTTGTACATATAAAAACAAATTCTGGATTCACATATAAAGTAAATGTATCTCTTTTTTGTTCAAATGAAATAAGTTTAGGTGATGTTTCTTTACATGTAACACAAATAATAAGAGAAGATGCAAATAACTTATATGGTTTTAAACAAAATGATGAAAAAAGAGTTTTTGACACTTTAGTTAAGGTAAATGGAGTAGGTCCTTCAACAGCACTTGGGGTTTGTTCTACAATGAATCCATCAGAGTTTGCAAGTGCACTTAGTTCAAACTCAATTGAGGCATTCAAAAAAGTCCCAGGTATTGGTCCAAAGAGTGCAAAAAGAATTTTAGTAGAACTTAGTGATTTTGAGTTGGAAAGTGATAGTTTGGGAATAAATAGTTCTATTAATGAAACTATGATGGCATTAGAGAGTTTAGGATTTAAAAAAGAGAGAATTAGAAAGGTATTGTCTACATGTAAAGGTGAAGATACAAGTTCTCTTATAAAAGAAGCATTGAAAAAGTTAGGATAATAGATAAATGAAAATTGGTATAGTTTTTGGTGGACAGAGTTTTGAGCATGAGATAAGCATTGTAAGTGCGATTTCAATGAAAAAAGTTTTAAAAGCAGAGTTGGTTTATATTTTTTGTGATTATAATAGAGATTTTTATTTAATACCGACGAATAAGATTAATTCAAAAAGATTTAGTAGTGGTGAGTATAAAAAAGATAAAAAACTTATACTTAAAAATGGTGGTTTTTTCCAAAAAAGTATGATGGGTGAAAAGAAGTTAGAGTTTGATGTAGCTCTTAATATCTCTCATGGAGGAGATGGTGAAGATGGTAAATTAGCTTCGTTGTTAGAGTTTTTTGATATACCATTCATAGGTCCTAGAAATGAAGCTAGTTCTATTAGTTGTAATAAACTTTTTACAAAAATGTATGCAAAAGAGTTTGGTGTTAAAACATTAGATTATAAAACTTTAGAAAAAAGTGATTCTCGTAACATTCAATTAAAATACCCTGTTATAATTAAACCAACAAGACTTGGAAGCTCCATTGGTATAAGTATTGTTAAAAGTAAGGATGAGTTGGATTATGCTCTTGATGTTGCTTTTGAGTTTGATACACAAGTAGTAATTGAGCCTTTTATAAATGGTATAAAAGAGTATAATTTAGCTGGTTGTAAAGCAGGTGAGTATCAGTTTTCTATAGTAGAAGAGCCTCAAAAAGAGGAGTTTTTAGATTTTGATAAGAAATATTTAGATTTTTCAAGAACAAAAAGAGTAAATGAAGCGAAACTTAGCAATGAAATGGTTGAAAAACTAAAAGAGACATTTAAAAAACTATATGAGCCTCTTTTTGCTGGATCGCTTATACGTTGTGATTTTTTTATATTAGATAATGAAGTCTATATAAATGAAATAAATCCAGTACCAGGAAGTATGGCAAATTACCTATTTGATGATTTTAATAAGGTTATATCTAATTTAACTGGTTTTTTACCAACTACTACTGAAGTCACAAAACAATATAAATATATTAACTCAATACAAGCAGCAAAAGGTAAATAATGACAAGCTTTACTCAAGATGAAGTTATAAGTGCAACAGATGTTGTACGTAACTTTAGCAGTGAACTCAAAAGTCTCACAAGTGGAGAAAAAGAGAAATTAGTGATTGTGAAGAATAATCGTTTTGAAGCAGTGATAATTCCTCTTGAAGAGTACGAACGAATGAGTGAAGCAGTTAAAGTATTAGAAAAAATATATAAAAAGACAAAGCCAAATGGCTCTTAGAGAGTTAATTTATAACTCTTTAACTTATTCCATAAGTTATGAGATACTAAATCAGAATAAGAGTGATACTATATTGTTTCTCCATGGATGGGGTAGTAATAAGGAAATTATGAAACAGGCTTTTGGAAATGAATTAAAAGAGTTTCGTTTGATTTTTTTAGACCTTCCTGGTTTTGGTGGTTCATCTATAACTAAACCTATAAGAACAGATGATTATGCAAAAATTGTAAAATTATTTTTAAGTTCCTTAAATATAGAAGATTTTAGTGTAGTAGGACACTCTTTTGGTGGAAAAATTGCTTCAATATTAAATCCAAAAAATTTAATATTGCTTAGTAGTGCAGGAATAGTAACGGAGAAACCTTTAAAAGTTAAAATAAAAATAAAGCTTTTTAAATTTTTTAAAAATATATTTCCTAAAAGCAAAATGTATAAATTTTTTGCTAGTAGTGATGTTGATGGTATGAGCCAAATAATGTATGAAGTACTAAAAACCGTTGTCGACGAAGATTTTGAATCTATTTTTAAAAAAGTTACTTCTAAGACATTTATTTTTTGGGGAGAAAAAGATACTGCTACGCCACTTAGCGGTGGAAAAAAGATTTCAAAATTAATTAAAAATAGTAGCTTTTATCCTTTAGAAGGGGACCATTTCTTTTTTCTCTCAAATTCAAAATTCATAACAAAGGTAATGAATGAACAGTTATAAGTTTACTGTTTTTGGAAAAGTACAGGGTGTCTGGTATAGAAAATATGTTGTACAAATTGCAAAAACACTTGGTTTTGTAGGATATGTTAAAAATTTGCCAAATGCTAATGTAGAAGTTGTTGTTAATTTAGACCTTCAAAGTGAATTAGAGTCTTTTGTTAGTAAATTATATGAAGGTAGTACATTTTCTAACGTAACTGATGTAGAGTGTGTAAAAATTGATTTTATAGATTTTGAAAAGTTTGAAAAGAGGATTTAATGGTTTTTTTTGAGTTTATCTCACATATAGTTTTTGTTTTGGTTGTTGGTTATTACCTTATTAGTGCTTTGCAATGGTATAGTTATAAACTTGAAAGAGTTGTTTTTCATTTTAATAGATACGATTGGCATCTATTTTTCTTTTTAATACCTATTTTTGTTTATTACCTTGCTGAAAATTTCTTTTGGATTTACTTATATGTTATATTGATACCTACTATGTACTTTTGGTATAGAAAACTAGATAAAAAACTTATTTTTACAGCTCGTGTAAAAAGGTTTTTTCTTTTTCTTTTTATGGCAACAGTATTTCAAAATATTCTTTGTTTAGCAACTTCAATATGTATGGTTTTTGGAGTTATCTTACCTATATTAGTAGCAATTTTTATTAGCATGTTATTTGAAAAAATTCTTTTTGATGGATTTAAAAGAAACGCTATGAAAAAGCTAGATGAAAATAAAAACTTAACTATAATAGCTATAACTGCAAGTTTTGGAAAAACAAGTATTAAAAATTATCTCTTTCAAGTCCTTTTGAATAAGTATAATTGTTATATGACTCCAAGAAGTGTTAATACTCTTGGTGGAATAATGAAAGATATTAATGATGATTTACCAGATGATACTGATATATACATAGTAGAAGCAGGAGCAAGATTAAAAGGCGATATAAATGATATAGCAACGCTAGTTAATCCTCATTATTCTATAGTAGGAAAAATAGGTGAACAGCATATTGAGTATTTTAAGACTTTAGAAAATATAAGAAATACAAAAATGGAACTATTGAATTCTAACAGACTTAAAAAGGCATATGTGCATGTAAGTGCAAATGTTAAACCTGATGAAAAAACTACAGTTTACGGACATGAGTTAAAAAATATAAATTCAACCTTAGACGGATTAAGTTTTGATGTACAACTAGATGGAAAATTGGAGAGTTTTTATACTCCTTTGCTTGGTGAATTTAATGCTATGAATCTTTTAGCTTGTATACAAATTTGTAGAGAATTAATGAGTATAGAAGATATAAAAGAGGCAATAAAAAACTTAAAAGGAGTAGACCATAGGCTTCAACGTATTGATGCTGGAGGTAAACTTATCATAGATGATAGTTTTAATGGTAATCTTGAAGGTATGTTGGCTTCTTATGAGTTAGCTTCAACTTATGATGGTAGACGTGTTGTAATAACACCTGGTATAGTTGAAAGTACAAAAGAAGCAAATGTTGAGTTAGCTAAAAAAATAGATGATATTTTTGATATTGTTATCCTTACAGGAAAAATAAATCTAGATGTATTGTCTAAAAATATAAAAAAAGCAGAAAAAATTATAATTAAAGATAAAAGAGAAATAGAAAAAATACTAGCAGAGTTTACAAAGAAAGGTGACTTAATACTTTTTTCAAATGATACTCCTAGTTTCATGTAATCTCATTTTTTTTACATAAGTTTATTATATGATAATTG
>CBDLTN010000157.1:0-5398 GCA_965306065.1 uncultured Sulfurospirillum sp.
GTTCTATATCCATGATTAACCAAAGGGTAACCATTTAACATATCTGTTTCATTTTCTTCACTAAGCATAAGCATCTTTTTAGCACTGCCATAGTCATTTAATCTTGTGTGTGAATCAATAGTAAGAGGCATAACATCAATATCAGCTTTTTCAAACTCTTCATAGAGTTCAAACTGTTTTTGGTATGTTGGAAAGCCACCACGAGGTTGTACTAAAGTTGTATTTCTATTTTTAAACTTATGGGATATAAAAAGATCTTTACTAGCATTTTTTATAAAATCTTCAACTTCATCAAAATCAAAATTTTCTATATATTGGTTTTGAACAATAATATCACGTTCTTTTTGATGTAAACTCATCTTACTATCCCCTTTTTACTGAGCAAAGCCCAGCAAAAATTCCTCGCGACTAAAGCACGAAACTGGATTTCTGTACACTTCATGACCTACTCCCCAAAAACTCTTCTAACTTATCTAATCCAGTATTTAAGTCAACTTGATGAAAAACTAAATCAAAACCATAAGATTTATATTTTGGAATTATCTCTTCATTTGAAGCTTCTCCAACAGAAAGATTTCCACCTATCATAAAAACTACATCTTTAAGATCATACTCTGCACGTAAAAACTGCAACTCTCTACACCACCCCTCTGCTTCTCCATTGAGTGAAGATATAAGAAGAACGTCTGCATCAGTTTCTACAACTGCGTCTATAAACTCTTCTAAGTATGTATTTACACCTAGATTAAAAACCTCAAAACCCCTTGCTTGGAGTGAGATATCTATCAATCTATTTGCAACTACATGTATATCATTGCCCACTACACCCGTAACCACTTTTTTGTTCATATTTTACCTATCTATATATGTATAAGAGAAGTATTCTAGCTAATTTACTTTTAAGTTTTTATATAATCATACTTAACGAAAGCAAATACAATAAATATACTCATAAAAACTGTTACTTTTTATAACACTTTATTGCATATAAATTAAGATTGAGAATATATTTATATCTTATTCATAGATATGGTCATGTTTATTATGGTAAACTTGTATTATAAATAACATAAGGAGTAAATCATGTCTAAGCAAACAAAAGTTAGTACTCTTCTCTCTTCAAATTCTAGAGGTGGTACTATTACTATTAAACACATAGAACAACCTCATGGTGAATTTAGTGACCCTATTGTAACAATTGAAATCAAAGAAGATAGTGTTTCAACTATAGAGTTGCCAGCAAAAGATATAAATGAAATTATAGAAGCTCTTTGGGAAGCTAAAAAAATAAACGATACTGTAAAAACATTTAACTCACACCCAGATGCAGGAATCGGTACTGGTGGAGGCGAATGAATTTTTTCACAGCCGACTTATGCGACAAATATGACGATAAGGTACAAGTATTAGGACCAAACTTTCACTCTTATGGAGGAATCGATAAGTTTAGTGGTAAAGTCGCTACATGTAAACTAAAAGACAACAACAAAGAACTTATCAAACTTCTAAAAACTAAAGGTGATGGTAGAGTCTGTGTAGTTGATGTTAATGCAAAATACGTTGCAGTTGTAGGTGACAAGCTTATGGCTTTTGCTAAAGAAAATAACTGGTCAGGTATTATAGTAAATGGTTACGTTAGAGACATAGCAACAACTAAAAACATAGATGTTGGACTTATAGCACTAGGAACTTGTCCTAAAAAAGCTCCAATTCAAAATAGTGGGAAAAGTGGTATAGATTTGAATTTTTCAGGTGTAAAATTTGTAGAAAATGACTATTTATATGCTGATGTTGATGGAATAATCACAGCAAAACAACCATTAGATATGTAATAATAGAGTGCAATGAAATGCACTCTATATCGTTAAACTAGAAACTTAAATTATTAAAGTCGCTATCCAATAACATTTTTGCAACAACTGGTGGTTTTGCTACTGTTATACCTTCTACAAGAACAGATTTATCTTTACCTGCATTAGGTAAATAAAGTGGACAGATTTGAACATTTGCCCCAGCTTTTATAAGACCCATCATTAACTTTTTAGGAGTTGGAGCTTTACCATCTGGTTTTTTAACTGGTGTACTTTTAACATTTTTATCAGCTAAATCACCTGCAGGACCACATAACGTTATATTAACTTGCTTTTTATGCTTCTTTACTGCCATTGTTGATAAAACCATAGCCATCATCTGTGTTTGAGCATCAGCTGAAGTTACAACCACATTTAAACCTTTTAATTGACCTGCACTTAACATAGATGGTATTGCAAAAGCAACAACTATTAGAACCTTTGTAAATAAACTTTTCATTTACATCCTCCTTGTAAAAAATTTTGTTAAAAAAATTATAACCTAAAAATTGTTATACTTTGCAAATGAAATATATAATAACCATGTTGATTTTTATACTATTCATCGGCTGTAAGGCATCTCCAGAACCCCAAAAAAATATTTTACAATCAGAAAATTTAGGTATATTATTATTAACTTTTGAAACAAAAATTGACAAAAATGAAGTTAAAACACTTTCAAATGAACTTTTATTACAGTCAAAAGTCTTGAAAAACAGATATAAACTTGTTAAACCTCCTTTGTTTCATAACTTCTTAGTAAATATTGGGATTAAAGATAGAGGACTTTGTTGGCATTTTGCATATGACATGTTAAACCATGCCAAAAAACTAAATTTAAAAAGTTTCGACTATTATATAGGTGGAGCAAATATAGATGATTATTGGGAAGAACATAACTCTCTTGTCATTACATGTAAAGGATGTGAATTTTATAATGGAATAGTAGTTGACCCTTGGAGAAATTCAGGAAAGTTATACTATTCTAAAATAAAATATGACAAAGAGTACAATTGGACACAACGTGGAGATAAAAGATGACAAAAAGCAAATTTATAAGCGATACAAAAACTGTTCTAAAGTTTGTACAACTATATTGTGATAAAAAGCATATAGATGAAAAGAGACTAAACAGTTCCGTGGATTTAAAATATTTGAATGAATCCTTACATATAAAACTCGACTACAATTTATGCTCTACATGTAAAGATACTTTTTTATACTCATATGCAAGACTTCAAGAGTGTCCACATGAAGAAAAACCAAGATGTAGAAAATGTCCAAACCCATGTTATGAAAAAAATGAATGGAAAAAATTAGCAAAAATCATGAAATATAGTGGTATGAGGTTAGGGTTAAGCAAAATCAAAAAATTTTTTAACGATAAAACTTAAGTATTTGACCTAGAAATTAAATCTATGATAAGACCTATAATATAGTAACTTTGTATTGATATAGCATATATTTTGTTTTATATTTGAATTTAAAAGTGTGTTTTTTTCGTCACACACTTGATTTAAGTCATGGCTTAGCTTAAATAATTAAAGTACTATTTTAAACAAATTTATCTTGAGGAGGATTATCGAGTTTTTGGTATTCATTATGAGCTTAAAGCAAGAGCGATACTCATAATCGATTTAAATTAAGAGTTGTTATAACGTATAACAAATCAAGCTTAAAGGAGGGAATGTGAAAGAAAATAAATTCCTTGTATATAGTGCGCTAACTGTTTTTGCTATCGCTATTGGTATGTTTTTGTATGTAGTCAATGCATCAAAAGCATTATCATATCTATCGAGTGATCCAAAAGCATGTATCAACTGTCATGTTATGAATACACAATATGCTACATGGCAGCATAGTTCACATGGACAAAATGCAACTTGTATTGAGTGTCACTTACCAACTAATGAAGGTGTACTTGCTAAGTATATTGCAAAAGCTAAAGATGGATGGAATCACTCTGTCGCTTTTACACTAAATACTTATGACAATGCAATCAAAATTAGTGAAGATGGTGCAAAACGTGTACAGAAAAACTGTATATCTTGTCACCAAAGTGTAACTTCTACATTGGTATCAAATAGTGATCAGTATCACCAGTTTGACAATCCAAATGTTGCTACAGGAAGAGAATGTTGGTCATGCCACAAAGGCGTACCTCACGGAAAAGTTAGAGGGCTATCTACAACACCACATAACTTGGGCGTAAAAGAAGTTAAATAATAAGGGAGAGAAAGTGA
Source organism: uncultured Sulfurospirillum sp. (assembly GCA_965306065.1). GTDB lineage: Bacteria > Campylobacterota > Campylobacteria > Campylobacterales > Sulfurospirillaceae > Sulfurospirillum_A. The sequence continues at coordinate 4,094 of CBDLTN010000157.1, forward strand.
AATTTAAATTATTACTTGTAGGTTCATTAACTGCAATCGCAGCAATGGCACTATTGGCAAGCAGTGTAAACGAGAGAGAAGCTGAGCGTATAGCTCTTAATAAAGCTCCTGTTGTTGCAAAAGAAGATAGAGCTAAGAATGATGCATGGAAAAAATATTATCCTAGACAGTACAGTTCTTGGTTGAAGACAAAAGAGAGTGGAGAAATTATTGACTTATTAAAAGAGTACCCACAACTACCAATCCTTTGGGCTGGATATGGTTTTGCTAAAGATTATAATGCTCCTAGAGGTCACTACTTTGCTGTTCAAAGTAATACAAATACTCTAAGAACTGGTGCTCCAGTTGATGCTAAAACAGGACCAATGCCAACAGCATGTTGGACTTGTAAGTCTCCAGATGTTCCAAGAATGATGGAAGATGATGGTGAATTAGAATACTTTACAGGTAAATGGGCAAAATACGGAACTGAAATCAAAAACAGTATCGGTTGTTATAACTGTCACAGTAATGAAACTGGCGAATTAGCTTCAAACACAAAATATCTAAATAGAGCATTAGCTTCTGCTGGTATGAAATCTTTTGAAGAGTCAACTCACCAAGAGAAAAGAAGTTTAGTTTGTGCTACTTGTCACTCTGAGTACTACTTCAAGAAAACTCCATGGACTGATAAAAATGGTAAAGATAAAGTTGCAAAAGTTGTTACTTTCCCTTGGCATAATGGCTTAACAGCTGAAGGTGGAGAGCAATACTATAACGATGTTGGACATACAGATTTTAAAAACAAAATTTCAAAAGCTCCAATTTTAAAAGTACAACACCCAGGATATGAGCTATACTTAACTGGTATTCATGGTAAAAAAGGTGTTTCTTGTGCAGATTGTCACATGCCTTATACTCAAGAAGGTGCAGTAAAATATAGTGATCACCAACTACAAAGCCCATTAAATACAATGGACAGAAGTTGTATGTCTTGTCACAGAGAAAGCGAGAAGAAACTAAAAGATATCGTTCATGAAAAACTTGAGAGAAAAAATGCTCTTCATGTTATCGCTATGGACAACTTAGCTAAAGCTCACTTAGAGACTGCAAAAGCTATGGAATCTGGTGCTACTGATGCTGAACTAAAAGAGATTAGAGAGCTTATCAGAAGTGGTCAGTGGAACTGGGATTATGCAGTTGCAAGTCACGGTGCATTCTTTCACGCTCCTGAAGAAGTTTTAAGACTTCTAGCAGTTGGTAATGAGAAAGCTATGCAAGCAAGAATCCAACTAGTTGGTGTACTTGCAAGCAAAGGTGTATTAA
>CBDLTN010000158.1:0-5339 GCA_965306065.1 uncultured Sulfurospirillum sp.
CTTCTTCATAAACTGCACCTTCTGGCACATACCCGTAGGGATGTCCAAAGGCAGATATGTCCAAATCATGTTGGGCTAATTTTGTGGCAACTACTAAATCACCAACTTTCAAAGAGTCACAAACAGCTCCAGCAACACCACTAAAAAGTAGTTTTTCACAACCAAATTTTTGAATCATTGTACTAGCTGTTATAGTTGAGTTTACTTTTCCTATTTTACTATAAGCTATAACTATCTCATTACCTTTGTAATTTACAACATAATATTTATTGTTTGCATAATTTACAGTTTCATAATCTCCAAAAAATTCTAAAAGTGGTTGTACTTCTTCAGGCATTGCGCCCATTATTGCTAATTTCATCTAATTCCTTTTACTTTATTCTCAATAAATATTTTTGTGTTTTTGATATATGACTATCTATATCTACATGTAAAAACTCTTTTTCAAAAAGTTTTGCTTTTTTTGTTACTTCACCTTTTGGGTTAATTAATCTTGAACCGCCCCAAAAGCCCAATCCATCTTCAAATCCTACACGGTTTACAAATACTACGTTTGCTCCTGAAAGAATTGCACTCGTAGTTAAAAGTGAATTCCATTGATGCTCAATTAAAAGCTTATCATCTTCAAATCCACGTGCCGGAGAGTTTGCTAAAACTATAAGCAGTTGAGGTTTATTTGAAGCAATCTTTTCTATCACTTTTGCACTAAACATCTCTTCACAAACAACCATCATTACTTCACCAAAGCCTGTTTCAAAAGACTCTAGACTCTCACCTTCAAAGAAGAAACGAGCTTCTTGAAAAAGTCCATAGTTTGGAAGTATATTTTTATGATGTACATGTAATACTTTTTTGTTGCTGCAATAAACTGCACTATTAAAAAACTTATGTCCAATTTTTAAAACACAACCAAAAACCACATCTTTAGTTGTGCTTAGTTTAGCAAATTCTTCTATCTCACTCATCTCATAAGCATCTTCAAAAACTGCATCTTTTAACATATAACCATTAAGTGCAAGCTCTGGAAAAACTACTAAATCAGAATCTATTGCATCAAGTTCCTCTTTGAACTTAGAAAGACTCATCTTTTTTAATTTTGGTACATTTTGAACAAGTGTTACTCTCATGATAACTCGCTTAATACCTTCTCCAAACTATTCATATCTGTAATACAAAGTGTCTCTTTTTTAGTTGAGCGTCTATTTAATCCTTTTAAAACAGTTGCTCCAAACTCTATAAATCTATCTGCTTTATCTTCAACATTTACTATAGAGTGTTTATACTTCACTGGCTTTATAAGTTGATTTGGAAGAAGCTCTAGAGCCTCTTGTTTTGTACTGTATACATCTGCTGTTACATTTGAAACTACAGGAGCTAAAAAATCATCTCTTAGATATTTATTTAAATATTCTCCTAATGGAGCAATTGCACTTTTTAATAGTGGGCAATGAGAAGCAACAGACATATTAAGTAAAAGTGCTCTTTTTGCACCAGCCTCTTTAAAAATAGACTCCATAGAAATTAAATCATCCTTATCTCCTGCAACTACAAGCTGTCCATCACAATTATAATTTGCAGCCCATACTTGTTTTGAATCTTGAGCAGATATAATCTCCTCTACTTTTTCATCACTAAGACCAATAAGAGCCATCATACCTGCATTAATTTTACTACAAGCATCTTTCATAAAAAGTCCACGTTTATGAACTAACTCTACAGCATCAAGATAATCAATCGCACCAACTGCACTTAGAGCTGAAAACTCACCCAATGAGTGTCCCATAGCCATTAGTGGTGCTTCTTTATAATTTTTGACAAACAGTGCATGAGCAATGGAGCTTACTAATAAAATTGCAGGTTGTGTATACTCTGTCAATTCAAGTTTATCATTTTGTGTAAAAAGTAATTTTGTAAAATCTAGATCAAGTCTTTGGCTAGCACGTTCTATCATTTCTTTTGCTAATGCATCATTGTTATAAAAATCTTCTCCCATACCAAGTTTTTGACTTCCTTGTCCTGGAAATATAAAAATATTATTGCTCATTTTTTGCCTTTATTGTAATTTAAAATCATCTTTGTAATCATTTATCTTTTTTCTAAGAGTATTTCTATTTAAACCAAATTTTTCACTCATGCTAAGTTGTGATTTAAATTTTTTAAATCCACATCTTAACATTGGAACATCAAAAAGATATAGTTGATCTCTATAATCATTTCTTCCTCCAAGTTTCTTTGATAAAAACTCCTCCATAACCTGCATAACATCTTCCTCATCAAATGTGTTTATAAGATACCTTATATAAACTGACTTTCTTAAAGAATAACAATTATTTGATAAATCAATATTAAAATCTTTTAAAGAAATATCTTTACTATCACCAAAAATTGATGATACTTCTTCAAAAAACTTTTCAGCAAGTGGTGTAATATCTTCTAGTCTTTGTGATAAAGGAGGTATTGTTATAACAAGTGCAAAAAAATCATTACTAACTTTATCTAGAAGTTCATTTTTTGATGTTGCTATAACTCTTGTTTTATGTTCTTCAATATAAGTTTTCAACATATTTAAATTTGATATTTTATCAAAGTTTTTAATTATAATCGAAGTGTTACTACTAATATAAGATAAAACTTCTTTTAAATCACTCCCATCAACAGTTTTTGCTTCTGGAAGTATAAACTTTGCTAAAGTCTCTTTACCTGTTCCAGCTTCGCCTGTGATAAGTGCATTAATATTTAAACTTTTTAGGAGATTTGCTGATTTAAGACCCTCTAGAGAGGCTCTTGATTTAGCTATATAATTAGTGTGATCCACAACCACCACTACCACCACAACATTCGTGATCGTTAGCTTTTTTTGCTTCTTTTTCTTCTGTAGTGTGACAACTGTCACCTGTTCCGCATCCACAACCACCACTTGCAGGTGCACCAACGAATCCATTTAATAATTCGTCTTCTGTTGCTTCACGAACTTCTGTTATACTAATTGCAAAAAGAAGATCTTTTCCAGCTAATGGATGGTTGAAGTCTACATTTACGCTTTCTTCATTAAAACTTTTAACAATTACTTGAACTGTTCCACCATCTTCACCTTGACCATAAAGAGTCATGCCTTCAGTAAGCTCTAATCCAGCAAATTGCTCTTTTGGAAGAGACTGTACTGCTGCATCATCATACTCACCATATCCATCTTTTGCAGATACTTCAATATCAGAACTATCACCTTGTGATAAATTTTTTATCTCATTTTCTAGGCCTGGGATAATCTGACCTTTTCCTACGATAAATGTTAGTGGAGCAGCATCAAGATTACTATCTATTACTTCACCGCTAGCAACGTCTTTCAATTCATAACTGATTGAAACGACTTGATTGTCATTTATTGCCATAAATTTTCTCCTTGTTATTTAAAAGAAGGATTATACCATAATGGTGGTTTGTAAAATCTTAGTTGAGAGATTTAGCTTCTTTTGAGTCTGGATATCCTTGTTTTAGGGCATCAAAAAACTGAGTAGCTTGTGAACTCTTTTTTAACTTGCTAAAAGATATACCAGTATGATAAAGAAGTGTTGGCATATAATCAGCTTTATCATAAAGAGAGATGCTTTTTTTATAATGCTCTATAGCTGTTTTATAAGACTTCTGAAAATATGCTATTTCTCCTAAGTAGTAATTACTACGAGCAGGTTTATAGTTTTTTTCAAGAAGTTTGGTAAATCTTAGCTTTGATTCATTATAGGACTTTTTCTTAAAAAGTGCTGTTGCCTCTTTAAGTAAGGTGGCACCACTTTTCTTTGATATTGATGAAGTTTTTTTTACACTTATTAATTTTTTTACTTGGGATTCTAATTTTAAAAAAGATTCTTTTGATACATAATTATTGTTTATTGAGTCTATTAGTGAGCTTAATTCACCAAGAACTATTTTAATATTCTCTTGGTTTTTATCTTGTAAAGTTCTACTATCATTCACATAAGTTTTTAAGTCAGCTACTTCTTCTTGCAATGTTGCAATAGAATTACCCACTGTATTCGAACTTTCATCTAAAGCTCTTATTTTTTTATCTATTTTGGCAATCTTAAACCCAAATGCTTCTGTAACTGAGCGTAAACCTTCATAGTTCTCATTTATTTGAGAAAGTTTAATCTTAACACTGCCTACGCCTTGTTCTAAGTTTTCTACTTTATCTCTATTTTTAAGGATATGTTTTTCACTTGAAGTTAAACCATAAGGATTTGCGCTATCTAAATTACCTGCGCCATATACTGAGGGTTCATTGGCTAATAGTGAACAAGTCACCATTAGCCATATTAGTATTAGTTTTTTCATTAAAGGGTTTTGTTATGGAAGTAGTTTAAACTCTGCTCTTCTGTTCTTATCCCAACAAGCTTTATTACTATCTTTACACTCAGGATTACTCTCTCCAAAGCTTACGATCATAATACGACTTGCATCAACACCAAAAGATACTAGAGATTCTTTTACACTTTTTGCTCTTTTAAGTCCTAAGGCATAGTTGTACTCATCTGTACCCCATTCATCACAATTTCCTTCTACTTTTATAGAGAAATCTTTTGCATTCATTGCATTTAAAAGTCTTGCATTTGCTTTTATTTTACTTTCCATATCTGGGCGAATACTATACTTATCAAAATCAAAATATATTTTATTTACATCTGCTTCTAGTGCTGCGATTGCATTTGCGATTGCATTTGCTGCTGCATCTTTATCCATATCTGTTGAAGTACCATTAGCAGTATCCATACCTGAAATATTATCAGCTTTCATTCCTGCATTTACTTCTGTTGCTTTAGTACCATCTTTATCTGTCATATCCACATCTGGATTTTTTTGACTACATCCTGTAAATATAAGCATCGCTAGAGTTAAGCTTGCAAGTAACAATTTCATCTTTACCCCTTTTTTTATTAATTTGTCGTTAGTTTATCATCTTTTTCTTAAATCTGCCCTTTTACCAATCAATAGACTGGATTTTTCCAACTTTTAGTGGGAAATGATAACTTTTATTTGAATTTAGACGAATAACACCTAATGCACTTTGATTATTGTAATATTTTATAAACATTATAGTCTCAGAGTCATCTGCAAATCTTGGGTATAAATTTTTACCTGTTGCTGTTAGTTGACGAATATAGTCAGTTTTTGTTGAAATAAGATATAAATTAAATGTTTTAGCACCAAACTCACTTAACTTTTCACGACTTGAATAAACTATATAATTATCATATGCTGAGACTGAATTATTGTTTCTTCCGTGATATACCATTTGTTCAACATTTCTACTTCCAATCTCTTGGGCAAATACATTAGGATAACCA
>CBDLTN010000159.1:0-5311 GCA_965306065.1 uncultured Sulfurospirillum sp.
ATATAATCTTTATTAGAAAGTGAAAAATTTGTATTAGTAAGAGTATGTTCATAATCTGCTAAGAGTACTTGCATACTTAGTAAAAGTATAACTGACAGTTGTTTAACTTTCAACTAATGCTCCATCATTAAGTTTAATTACTCTTTTTACACTCTTAAGTATATATTCATCATGTGAAGCAAAAAGTATAGTTATATTTTCTTTTTCATTTAGCTGCTTCATCATATCCATAAGGGCTTTTGAGTTTTTAGAGTCTAAATTTGCAGTTGGTTCATCTGCTAAGATGATTTTTGGTTTTGATGCAACTGCACGAGCAACTGCAACACGTTGTTGTTGTCCACCACTAAGAGTATTTGGAAGATTTGAGAGTTTAGTATCTATCTCTAATAGAGTAGCGATTTCTTTAACACGCTCTTTTACTTCTTTATCTTCAAAGCCTTTTAGTTTCATAATAAAACTAATATTTTCTTCAACGTTTAAAACAGGAATAAGATTGTAGGCCTGAAAAACAAATCCCATTTCATTTAATCTAAGTTTTGTTCTTTGATCTTCATCTAAATTTGTAATTTCTTTATTATCTAAGTAAATCTCACCACTATCAACAGAATCTAAAGCTCCAATAGCATTTAAAAGAGTAGTTTTTCCACAACCTGAAGGACCGCTAAAAAGAGAAAACTCACCTGATTGTATAGTTAGATTTATATTGTTTAGTGCATGAATCTCGCGTGATTCACCTTTGTAAAAGTATTTTTGTACGTTGTTTAATTTTATCATGAATCAGCCTTTATAACCTCTATAGGGTTACATGTTTTTATTTTTCTAAGAGGTAAGAATACACTAATGATAGAAGCACTCATAATAGCCATAAAAGTACTTGTGAAGTATGAAAGTTTTATGTCAGCATGTATGGTTGTTTCATATCCAAAGCTTTCCATACCATCTGCAAAGGAGCTTAAATCTAAACCTATAGTTTGTAAATATTGTAAAGCACATATACCTATAATTGAACCAAAGACATAACCAATAAAACCAATAATGAGAGATTCTAATACAACTTGTATTCTTATATACTTGTATGGCATGCCTATACTTCTTAATATGCCAAATTCTCTAACTCTATCTAAGATAGAGACATACATAACTCCAAGTATTCCAATAAATACGACAAACATAACTATAAAAAAAGTAATAGAATTAAAAATAACCATTACATCTTTCATTTGTTTTAGCATAGGATAGAGTTCTAAAAAACTTTTTACATCAAAAGTTGAGTAAGTTTTTTTTAACTCACTTATGAGAAGTTTGTCTTTTGACATGATTGCTATTTGTGTATTTGTTTTTGAGTTAATTTCTAAAAAATTATTGAGTTTGTTTCTATCCACATATAAAGCAGTTGTATCAAGGGACATATTGCTTGTTTGGACTATTCCACTGATTTTGACAGATATCGCAATAATCTCACCTAAACTGTCCTGTGTTGAAAATATAACTTTAGAACCTATCTTTATTTTTAGAGTTTTTGCTAACTCTGAACCTATAAGAGCATTTCGTTTTTCTAAATTAAGTTTTCCTTTTTTTAGAAATTCACTAAATCTTCCAAATTTTTCTTCATCTTTTAAATTTATACCTATAATAGAAGAAAAAGCAGATTTTCTTGCAGTAGAGCTAAGACCTTCTGTTTTCATACGAACTACTATAGCATCAATTTCACTTCGTTTTTTAAGTTCTTCTACAATAACTCTAGAATCTTTAATAGAGTTTTTTAAAAGCTTATTTAATCTATACTCCTTGTTATATATAGAGACATCTCCACTATCACTTCTTTTTGTATTATCAATCATATTTAGAGTCATTCCATCATAGATACCTTGTATACTTAACATCATACCCATACTAACAGCAATCATAATGATTATTAAAAGAGTACGCGATAGTTTTAAAAAGGCATTGTTAAATGCAAGTTTTATTATGAGTTTATACATGACGTGTCGCTTCTATAGGCTTAAATGAATTTATAAATCTTATAGGATATATAATACTTAAAAAGTTAATGAAGTAAATTACTACTATATTCCAGCTTATTGTAAAAAGGTTAAAGCTAAGGGGGACTTCATCAGATACTATACCGTAATCCTTATACATCTCACTCATACCCTCTATTATGATAGGGTTTAGACTAAAATAATAAGCAATATAAGAACCAATAGGAGCAGCTAAAAAAATTGCTACTGTTGATAAAATAAAGATTTCATAAAAGAGTAGAGCTTTTATATCGTTTTTAGATATACCTATACAGCGAAGTGTACCAAATTCTTTGATACGTGAACTTACATTGATAAAACCAAAAATCATAATTACAAAAAAGATGACAACAAAAAACAGAGCCATTGATATGTAACCAAAGATGCTATCTACTTCCATTGCCTCAACCATAGATTTCATAAGTATTTTCCAGCTAAGGCTTTCGTATTCATTGTCTATGACTTGATTTATTTTACTGTTTATTGTTTCTACATTGTTTATATCATCTACTTGAATATTTATGTATGAAGCTCTATTGTGAGAGTACATTAATTCATTTAAATAAGAACGACTTACAAAGGAAGCTGTAGAATCAAATTTGAAAGAGCCAGTTTTAAATACTCCGCAAAGTTTAAATATATCTGCTACAAAAGAGTTATCTGAAGCAGAACCGATAAATGCTAACTCATCGTAGAGTTTAATATGAAGTTTTTTAACTAAATCAGCACCTACATATATACAGTTTGTAGGAGTGTCTTTTAAGAATGAACCTTCTATTAAAGCGGTTTTGAGTTGGCTGATTTTAATCTCTTTTGAGGGATTAATCCCTACTAACATAGTAGCTGAAGACAGTTCTTTTGAAGATAAAAGACCGTAAGTCTCGTATCTACTTGTATATGAAGTTATGCCTTCTATCTTTTCTAGTTTATTTTCTAGACTTTTTACATCAGTGATGAGGTATTCGTTGCCTCCTATATCTCTGTAGCCTTTTTTATAAATTTCTATTGCTCCTGTATAAATTTTCAGAGCATTGTTTAGCATTGATATGTGAGAACCATCCATCATAGCAACATATACTATAAAAAATAGAGTTGATATAAAAGTCAAAATACAAGTTGTTATAGAACGACCTTTATAAAAAAGTATATTTTTTAATGCTAATGAAAACATTATCTTGAAAACCTTTTTAATGCACTCTTTTTAAAATACTGGTCTGAAATATCTATGTCATACTTAACCTCATCTATAAATATTTCTGTATAACTATTTTTTTTATCGTATGGCTGAATTTTCCAATAAGTAGATATATAATAATCTCCAACTTTTTTTACTTTTTTGTAGGTGAAGACTCTTACCTTTTTGTTATCTTCATCAAAAAATACATCTTTTTTTGAAGTATAAGTTGATATATCAATCTGTGATACAATTTTATTCCAAACAACAGCAGCATCCTCTTTGGGTATTAGTTCTATTGTCGTTATGTTTTTATCTTTTTTAAGTATTTTAGCATCATAATCATCGACTAAAGAGCTTTGTTTTACCAAGTCATCATTAGTCAAATCAGAACCCATCCATTTTTGAAGCATCATAGAAGCTGGTATTTTGATTATACGTTCTATCTTAGGCACATATTGCCACATCTGGTTATTTAAGCTTAAAAAGGTAATTCCTTTGTCTTTAGGAGGGTAGAGAGTCTTTACAAAACTCTTTTTATTTCCTTGTGCCCAATTTTCCATTTTCATGGTACGTTGATGTCCTAGAGAAGTTATGGTCATAGTTAGTTTTATATAAATATTTTCACCACGTAAATTTTGGTCTAGTTTTTTTATAATATCAGTTGCTTCGTTGGAAAAAAGAGTAGTATACAAGATTAAAAATAGAGCAAAAACCTTTTTCATTTGTTCTCACTTTCATTCATTGTTTTGATATGAAATATTATACTATAAATTTTTTATTTACATGTAAACTTATTATCCTAAAATGTTAATAAGGATTTATTATGAAATTTATATTTATTTTGCTTACATGTACTTTTCTTTTTAGTTCAAATTTACTTGAAAATTCTCATTCACCATATTTACTTCAACATTCAAAAAATCCAGTGTACTGGTACCCTTGGGGAGAATTAGGGCTTCAAAAAGCAAAAGATGAAGATAAGCTTATTTTTCTTTCTATTGGGTATAGCACTTGTCATTGGTGTCATGTGATGGAAAAAGAGAGCTTTGAGAATGAAGACATTGCAGAGCTTATGAATAAGGACTATATAAACATAAAAATAGATAAAGAACAGATGCCTCATATAGATACTCATTTTCAACATACTCTTTCACTTTTGAAAAAACAGAGAAAAGGGTGGCCTTTAAGTGCTATATTGACTCCTGAGCAAGAGATACTTTATATCACTACTTATATTCCTCCTACAGATAATTATGGAGTTGATGGGATGAAAAAGCTACTCCCTAAAATGGCAGAATTATATAGAGATAATAAACAAAGAGTTGCTAAGATAGTTGAAGCAAATAAAAAGATTATTTCAAATAAGAGTGTAGTAAAAAAAAGTACGATTAAAAAAAGTCAAATTGCAAATGAATATGTTTCTTTGATGAAAAAAAGATATGACAAGATATATGGAGGCTTTGATAGAAATCCAAAATTTCCTTTAGCAACTCATATGCAAACACTTTTGGATATATATCTTCTTGAAGATAACCAAGATGCTCTAAATATGTTAAAAACTACTTTAGAGAGTATGAGCAAAGGAGGAATATATGATCATGTTGAAGGTGCTTTTTTTAGATATAGTTCTTATTCTGATTGGATTATTCCTCATTTTGAGAAGATGCTTTATACACAAGCTGAGCTAATTTCTTTATATGTAAAATTTTACATACTTTTTTCAGAGCAACGATATAGAGGGATGGTTTTAGACACTATTAAAGAAACAGATAAAAGATTAGGTTATAAGGGATTGTATTTTAGTGCAACAAATGCAGATAGTAAAGAAGGAGAAGGAAGATACTTTGTTTATACTCCTAAAGACTTAAAAACAGCATTAAAAAAAGCAAAAATAGAAAATTACGAAGAAGTTATGGAGTATCTTGATATTACACAAATTGGAAATTTTGAAGAGGGTTTAAGTAATGTTCATGAAAATACAGGCTTTGAGAAAGCTCCAGAGAATATAAAAAAAGCTTTACATGTACTAAAGCAAATCAGAGTTAAACGAGAATTTCCTTTTGTTGATAAAAAGATACTTACTAGTTGGAATTCTTTGATGATAAAATCTCTT
>CBDLTN010000160.1:0-5307 GCA_965306065.1 uncultured Sulfurospirillum sp.
CTCTAAAAGAGAGTGGGGATTTAGAAAATGTAAAAACAGAAGAAGTAAAAGCAGATTTACATAAACTTTGTCGTGGTGAACACAAAGGAAGAAGTGATGAAAAGCAAATCACACTTTTTAAATCAGTAGGACATGCATTAGAAGATTTAGTTGCAGCAAAACTTGTAAAGGAAAAATTATCATGAGTATATTAGATAGGGTGAAAAACTCAAAAGTAACGCAAGATTTTTTAAAGATAAAAACTATAGATATGCATACAGGTGGAGAGCCTTTAAGAGTTATTATAGATGGTTACCCTGAGATACAGGGCAAAACTATCTTAGAGAAAAGAAACTATCTTAAAGAAAATCTGGACTATCTTCGAACTGCATTGATGTTTGAACCACGAGGACATGCTGATATGTATGGTGTTTTGGTGGTTGAGCCTCAAAATGAAGATTCTGATTTTGGTGTTCTTTTTATGCACAATGAGGGATATAGTACGATGTGTGGGCATGCTACTATAGCTATAACCAAACTAGCAGTTGAGATGGGTTGGGTAGAAGTTACAACACCAGTTACTCATATAAAGATAGATGCTCCTTGTGGACAGCTAAACTCTTATGCTAATATAGATGAAAATGGTGAAGTAACAAGTGTCAAGTTTGAGTGTGTTCCATCTTTTGTGATAGCTTTGGATGAGAGTGTACATGTAGAAGGTCTTGGTTTGATTGAGTATGATCTCTCTTATGGCGGAGCATTTTATGCGTATGTTGATGCAGATAGGATTGGTTTGAGTCTGGATAGAGAGAACAACAACCAAATAATAGATTATGGAAGAAGAATCAAACAAGCAGTTATAAAGAACAAAGACAATGTAAAACACCCTCTTGAAGATGACTTGAGTTTTTTATATGGGACTATTTTTATAAGTCAAAAGAGTGAGGTTCATAGTAAAAATGTATGTGTTTTTGCAGATGGAGAGGTAGATAGAAGTCCAACAGGTTCAGGAGTTTCGGGACGTGCTGCAATTCACTACAAAAAAGGCGAGATAAAAAAAGAAGAGAGTATCACTATAGAGAGTATTTTGGGATCACATTTTGATGTTAAAGTTTTAAAAGAGTTAGATTATGGTAAATTGAGTGCGATTATACCTGAGGTTACAGGCAACGCATATATCACAGGTGAGCATACTTTTTTGATAGATGAAAAAGATGAATTAAAATACGGTTTTATATTGAGGTAACAATGAGCGAAAATAACTTATCAACAAAAGCATATAGAGTACTAGAAGAACTTCTAATAACTTTAAAACTAGAACCAGCTAAGATATACTCAGAAAAAGAGCTTATGGAGATATCTGGAATAAGCAGAACTCCACTTAGAGAAGCTCTACTTAGGCTTGCAAATGAATCATTGATAAACATAATTCCAAGACGTGGTATAGAGATAAGTGATATCAATATGATAGACCAATTAGCTATGCTAGAGACCAGAAAAGTACTCGATACTCTACTCGTAAAAAGAGCAGCAAAATACGCTACCCCATTTGAAAAAGATAAAATTTTATCTTTGAAAAAAACAATGCAAGAAGCAGTTGAAAAAGGCGATGTCAACGGATATCTAAGAGCCGATAAAGAGCTTGATCAGACCATCTTTAAGATAGGGAGAAATGAGTTTGCAGCACGTGCAGCAGTTCCTTTACATGTAAGAAGCAGAAGGTTTTGGTCTTACTTCAAAGGAAGTGAAGACATGCCTTCTATTTCACTTTTACATGTAAAGATGATAGATGCAATAGTCGCAGGAGATGAGAAAGAGGCTGTTAGGTACTCAGATGAGATTATAAATAATCTAGTTGTTGTTGTGAAAGACTATTTGGATAGTTTGTAGATGCAGAAAAATCAGACTTTAGCTTATAAGTATGCGCTAGTTTCTGTACTGTTTTGGTCAACCACTGCAACAGTTTTAAAAGTGACTTTGCAACACGTAAGCCCTTTGGAGCTTCTTTTTTACTCTGCATGTAGTTCGTTGTTTATATTAGGAGCTATACTAACTTACCAAAACAAGTTAAAAAAAGTATATCAGCATATAAAAAATCAACCTTTTTTAGTGCTGATTTTAGGTAGTATAAACCCCTTTATCTACTATCTTATACTCTTTAGTGCATATGATATACTTCCTGCCCAAGAGGCTCAAGCTATAAACTATACATGGGCATTGATGTTTGCGTATCTCTCAGTTATTTTCTTAAAGCAAGAGTTGACAAAGGGAGATGTTTTAGCCGGGCTTATTTGTTATTTTGGTGTACTTGTTATAGCCACTAAGGGTGAGCCTTTTTCTTTGGATTTCTCAAATCTATATGGAGTTACATTGGCTCTTTTTAGTACTGTTTTGTGGGCAGCTTATTGGATAATAAATACAAAATCCAAAGCAGATGCTACAGTAGGGCTTTTTTCAAATTTTTTAGTTGGTGTGATTTTTATTGGGATATATGCAAGTTTCGTTGGGGGAATAAGTCTGCCAAATCTTCAAGCAACTTTTGGGGTTATCTATGTAGGTTTTTTTGAGATGGGTATCACTTTTGTGTTTTGGTTAAAAGCAGTAAATTTAACACAAAGTATTTCAAAAATCTCAAATCTTATATTCTTGTCACCTTTTTTGTCTTTGGTATTTATATACTTTTTTGTTGGAGAAGAGATACTACTGTCTACTATAGTAGCACTGTTTTTTATAATAAGTGGTTTGGTTTTACAACAGAAGTGGAGATAAAGGAGTATTTAAAATAAATAAGTTAAACTAATATATTCAACTACGTGGAGGATTTAATGAAATTATTAAACCATTCTTACAGTGGCTATAAAGAATTAAAAAAGTTTATAACTGTTAATGATGTACCAAACAACAATAAAGTTCTTATTCAACTTTTCACATCAGGAACTAGCGAAGAACAACTAAATGAAATATATAATGAAATAAAAAAACTATTACCTAACACATCAATAATTGGAACATCTACGGCAGGAGTTATATCAGGTGGAAAAATATTTGATAATCATGTAAGTATATTTTTTTCAATATTTGAAAGTTCCAATACAAAAACAAAATCTTTTAAAGATGTGACTGAAGAAGAGATATTGGTTGGACTTTCAAAAGAGATAAATCATGAAACAAAATTGGCTATTATATTTGCCAACACACTTACTTTTAATAGCACATCACTTTTAAAAAAACTTACTAAAATTTATCCAAAACTTGCAGTTGTAGGTGGTAATGCAGGGGATGACTTTCTCTTTCAACGATGTTATATTTTTAGTGATAAGTCTTTTGATACTGATATAGCTATAGCACTTGTTGATTCTAGGGATTTATCTGTAGACACAAAACATTTTTTAAATTGGCAAAAGATTGGGTCGGAGCTAATAGTGACAAAATCTTCAGGCTCAACAGTGTATGAGTTAAATAACCGTCCTACAATTGAAATATATAGAAAATATTTAGGTGATGAAGTAGCGAATAATCCATTGAAATTTGGTATTGAGTTTCCTATATTGTTTAATGAGGCAGATGTCGATGTTGCTCGCGCTCCAGTTGCTTTTGATAAAAGCAGTGGTTCATTAACATATGCTGGAGACATACCAGAAGGAACTAAAGTAAAGTTTGGATTTGCAAATATACCTCATATAGAACAAGAAAATCAAAATGATTTAATAAAAGAGTTTAAACACTATAATGAAGGGGTTTATATCTATAGTTGTGCAGCAAGAAGGCAAGCTTTAGGTACATTTCTTAATAAGGAAATTTCAAATTTAAATAAAATAGCTCCAACATCAGGTTTTATTACGTATGGAGAGTTCTTTCATGATCAAATTTATTGTAATATCTCCTTTTTAAATCTCTCTACAACATATGTTGTTCTAAATGAAAAGAAGTCTACTTTAAAATTAGAACTGATAACAAAAAATATTCAAAAAGATAAAAATGAGATTCGCCTTAAAGCATTAACTAATTTTATCACTCAAACTGGTAGAGAACTTGATGAAAATATTCACTATTTAAGTCAATTTAAAAAATGTGTTGATGAAGCAACTATCCTTTCTACAACAAATAAAGATGGATTTATTACTAGTATTAATAAAAACTTTGTAGAAATTTCAGGTTATCAAGAAGAAGAGTTAATAGGGGTTTATCATAACATAATTAAACATGAAGATATGCCAAAAGAACTTTATCAAGATATGTGGCAAACTATTTCTAGAGGAGCTATGTGGAAAGGGATTATTAAAAATAAATGTAAAGATGGAACAGCTTATTATGTTTTAGCTAATATATCTCCTATCTACAATAAAGATGGGACATTTAAAGAGTATTTAAGTATTAGAAAAAACATTACTGAACTTGAAGAATATAAAATACTTCTTCAAAGTAAACTTGATACAACCAATACAACACTGCAAGGAAAAATTCATTATACAGAACAATATGAAGAAGCAGTTAACTCTTCGATGGCTGTTATTAAAACAGACACTAATAGCACTATTACATATGCAAATCAAAAAATGATGGATTTAAGCGGTTATGATAAGGATGAACTTATAGGTATGCACTGTAAAAACCTTCGTCACCAAAAGTATAGTACAGATAAAGTGTTTGACAAGATAAAGCTTAATCTTGCTCAAAAAAAACATGTTCATAATATATTGGTTAATATTAGCAAAGATGGAAATGAATATACAGTTTCGAATTTTTTTGTGCCAATTGTAGATTTAGAAAACAATGTAATTGAACATTTAATACTCATGCATGATATCACTGAAATAACCAAACTAACGGATGAAATCATTGATACACAAAAAGAGGTTATTTTCACATTAGGTGCTATTGGTGAAACACGTTCACAAGAAACCGGTTTACATGTAAAGAGAGTTGCAGAGTATTCTTATATTTTGGCTAAGCTTTATGGACTAAGTGAAGAGGAAGCTGAATTACTAAAACAAGCATCACCAATACATGATATAGGTAAGGTAGGAATTCCAGATTCTATTTTAAACAAACCTGGAAAACTAACTCAAGAAGAGTTTGAAATAATGAAAACACATGCATCTCTTGGCTATGAAATGTTGAAATACTCAAAAAGAGATATTTTAAAAACTTCTGCCATTGTTGCAAATGAGCATCATGAAAAATGGGATGGTAGTGGATACCCTAGAGGTCTTCAAGGAGAAGAAATTCATATATTTGGACGAATTACTGCTATTGCTGATGTTTTTGACGCATTAGGTCATGATAGAGTATATAAAAAAGCTTGGGATATTAATATGATACTTGAGT
>CBDLTN010000161.1:0-5107 GCA_965306065.1 uncultured Sulfurospirillum sp.
TTCCACTTCCAGTAGTTCCTGCTATAAGCAAATGAGGTAACTTCTTCAAATCTGTAATAAAAGGATTTCCAACAATATCTTTTCCAAGAGCTATTGTTAAAGGAGATGAAGCTTTTGAGAATATCTCACTCTCCAAAATCTCTTTTAAATAAATAGTCTCTATTTTTGCATTTGGAACTTCAATACCAACTACATCTTTACCTGGAACAGGAGCTTGAATACGTATTGTTTTAGCTCTAAGTGCCATTGCAAGATCATCTTGTAAGGTCAAAATTTTAGAAACTTTAACATGAGGAGCAGGTTTGAACTCAAACGTAGTTACAACAGGACCAGAATAAGTTCTAACTACATCTCCATCAATCTTAAATCTTCTTAGTTTTTCTAACAAATCAGATATTTTTTTATCTATCTCACTTTCATTTATATGTTTGCTTTTTTTAGGTGGTGTTGTTAACATCTTTAAAGGTGGAAGCCTATAGTCTTTTGGCTTAGATTGTTCACCTTTGTCTATCTCATCTAAAAGTTTTTTATTCTCTTCTACTTCACTGATTATCTCTACTTTGTGATGGTCTTCTGTTTTAATATCTTCTTCTTCAATATCTTTTTCTTTTTTTTCTTCTTTTGGAAGTTCTTTTTTAACTAGTTTTACACTATCTTCATACTCTTCTGGATGAACATCATCTTCAACAATCTCATTTTGTACTACATCTTCTTCAATAACTTCTTTACATGTAAACTCTTCAAGAACTTCATTCTCTTCTGTTGTATTCTTGTTTTTTTGAGGAAGTTTTTTATTTACAAAAGAAAACATATCATCAGCTGTAGTATTTAAAATAATACTTAGAGATAGACTTGCAATAGCTATAATAAAAAGCCAAACACCTAAAACCCCTATAAATGATTCTAAAATCTCTACAATAGAATAACCTAAATAACCCTTTAGTTTTGTACTAACAATAGCTGCTTGAAAAATTAAAACCGCAAATGTAAAAAGTGTAATAGAAAGCATTATCTCTATCTTTCTAGCACTCATCTGTGTATTTCTGTAAAAATAAAGGGCAGGTATTATCAATAAAAATGGATATATATAAGATACATAACCAAACCAAGCTTGATTCCAAATTCCTACACTTGCTCCAAAACTTCCGACAAACCCAGCTTCAGGTAGAAGTGTAGCAACTCCAAAAAACAACAAAAATGCAACTGAAATTATAAATATAGTCTCTTTTAAAATAACTTATTCCTTATCATATAATAGCGCGATTATATCTAATCTCTACATGTAATTCAATAAACTCATTGAGTTTATTTTTGCAACTGTAGAAAGCATTGCTTGATATGAATTTGAAAGTTGATTAAATTTTATATAAGCTTCTCCAATATCAACATCGATTACTTCTGAACGAACTGTTTGTATATTTATACTAAGTAGTTCTGAACGATCATTTGTTTGAGATAATGCATTTGAGTAAGATCCTATTTTAGTTTGAGATTTATTTACATGGTCCATCAAATGGTCAATTTTAGTCAACGAGTTATTTAACCCAAGACTTCGAGGATCGCCGTTATCAGCATCCATTTGAAACTCACCTTTTCTTACAGTTTCTATGATTAAATCTAAATCTTTATAAAAATCTATTGCAGGGTCTGCTATCTTTATAGCATCATTTGACATAAATGAAAATGCTGCCGTTTCTGAATCAAAAGAATCTGAACGAGAATCAAATAAAGACAATTCCATTTTAGAATCACTCTCATACTTATCTGAAATCTTAAATCTACCCCTATCATCTATACTTACATCAACACTGGCTTTAGCACTGCTTAAAGCTTGTTCATACTCAGCAAATAGATTTCCATCTGGTCCTAGGTTTGCTCCAGTTATAGGGTCAAACTCATCTTTATCTACTGGTTGTTTTCCACTCATCGCCAATGTCAAAACATCTGTGACTTGTTGGTAAGTAACATCATTTGCTTTTGTTGCTACACCATTTACGTTAAAAAGATCTAATTTTTCATTTGGTTCATAAGTACCTGAGTTATCAAAATCTACTTGAAAATAAGAGCCTGTATCTTTAAGAACAATCTCTCCTTTACTAACATCACCATTTATATTTGTAAAATTAAAATCTAACTTTGTTCCATCCAATGGCTGTACGCCCGATACTTCACTTAACTTTGTAGAACTAGATGCAAATTTATTTGTATCTTTTATCATCTGAGATACATTACTTGTAAGTGTACTTCCATCTTTTTCAAAACCACGTCTTTCATAGTTCATGCTATCATGTGTTGAAAAAGCATTAGTTTTAACTGAAGGAATAAACTGAGTCTCTGTTACAACTGCACCCATATTTAATAAAGTTGCTGTATTATCTATATCTATATTTGCTACATCTCCATCAACACTATCGTAAGTGATATTAACTTTTCCTCCAGTAGAACTTACGGCTGTTATTGTATTTCCATTGCCATCTACATGAGGCAATGGAGCTCCTACTAAAGCAGCTACTATATTATTTGCTATAGTTGTTGGTGTATCACCTGCATTAACAAGAACATTTTCACCAGCTACTACTAAGGTATTTGTTAGTGTTGCATTCTCTTTTATATCAAAAGACTGAATCTCTGCTATCCCTCCTGGTACATAAGTTGCATCTACAGCAGATGCACTCATCGTTGCGCCAGTTGCATTTGGATTAATCGCAACTACTCCAGCAACATCTCTTGCTGATTGCAAATAATCAAATACTACTTTATCACCGTCAACTCTTACAGATGCTATATCTGTATCAGATGCCATCAATGTAGCTTCTGCTGCTGCTATTTTGCTAGCTATATCAGATGTAGAATCTCCTGCTAAAACCGGAATATTAACTGTACTTGCATTTGGCAATGTTATAGTTACATTTCCTCCAGCCGTAGCTGCATTTGTTATTTCAAAAGAGTGAACTTCCCCTTCTCCAGCTGCTTTATATGCTGAGATTTGAACATCAAGCTCATTTGCCAAAAAATCTGTTTTATCGCCACCATCTATAATAATCTGTCCATTTTCTAATCTTGCTGAAAGTCCATAATTTACGCTTATCTTATCTACTAAATCTTTAACTGTTGTTGTACTATCAATTTTCAATGTATCGTTTGGCGGAAGCGGTAGTGTGATTTCTGAACCTGAATTATTTGTTCCAGAAAATTTCATTTCATTTATATCATCACCCATAAAACTCTGTAAAGTATCTTCGAGTTGAACTGCCTCTCCGTCACTACCAAGCATCTGGGCTCCAACCCTAAATGTCCCTGGTAAATAAATATCCTGTGTTGATGAAATGTCTGATGCTGTTGTTGCTGATTTAAAGTCGGTTTTTTGAAATTCTATAATTTGGACATTATTCTCTTTCATTAAATTATCTATACTCTTTTGATCAGCACCACCTATTTCTCCTGCTTTTGCATCTCTATCAACCGCACCAAATATATTCATCTCTAAAAGTTGGCCACCGGTTTTTAAATCTTTTACTTCTATCTGTCCATGATAATTCATACTAACATCTACAACTTTATTAGTAGGTGTATTACCAAATTCTTGTCCTATCTTTTCTAAAAGCTCTGATACTTTTTCATTACTTTTCATCTGTACTTTTGATGAAAATGTTTCTCCATTTGATTTTCTTCCAGATATATAGAACATAGAATTAGGATCATTTGTACTATCGTTATCAAAATCACCTACTAAATCTCTTATAGTATCGTTTGGTGTTAAAAATATTTCTTCGCTGTTAGTTTCTCCATTATTTGGAACCATAATATCAGGGTGAAGTTTAGATTGATTAAACATTTGAACATTTGTTGATACAACTCTGTTATAATCACTATCAACACCTAAAAATAATTCTTGCCCGTCAATGTTATATGGTAACTTTATATTAGAACCTATAATAGCTTCACGTTTTTCATCATTTCCATTGTAAGTACCATCACTTGAAATAGGCTTTATAGATGAAGCACTACCTGAAAATAAAAACTCTCCATTTATAGATGTATTTCCTAGCGTAATCATACTAGTTCTTAAAGACTCTAATTCATCTGCAATTGCATTTAAGCTTGTAGAAGAGTGAACTTGACTAGAAGCTTGTATCATCTTTGTTTTAAAAGTATTTAGTGCGTCATTAAATTGATTTAGTACTTTATCAGTGTTATTTGTATACGTTTGTGCTTTTGAGCTACTCTCTTTTACTTGTTCTAAAGTTGCAATCTCATAATTTAGCCTCATAGTATCTACATAAACTCCACTATCTTCAAAACTGTTCTGTATTTTTAGTCCTGAGCTTATTTGTGCATTTGTTTTATATAACTCTTGCATATTTTTTTGATAATTGTTCGCTGCATTTGTATAAAAAAGTGAATTAGTTACTCTCATGATTACCTCGTTTAGTCTATCTTATTCGTTATTTAATGTATAAGCAATTTCAATTCCATATAGATATAAATCGGTTTTTTGGAGTAATAATTTCATTTCTTTGTATAATTTGTCTCTTTTCTAGTAAAAAATATTGTTTTTTATAAAAAAAAAGTGTACAATGACCGCAACACAATACTTTAAAGGATTTTATAATGAAAAAAGCAGACTTCATCCAAGCGGTAGCTGAGAAAGCAGGTCTTTCTAAGAAAGATTCACAAAAAGCCGTTGATGCAGCATTAGAGACAATTAATGACGCTCTAGTAGCAGGTAAAAGCGTAAGCTTTATTGGTTTTGGTACTTTTTCAACAGCTCCAAGAGCTGCAAGAAAAGCTAGAGTTCCTGGTACAGACAGAATCGTTGATGTTCCTGCAACTACAGCAGTTAAATTTAAAGTGGGCAAAAAATTAAAAGAAGCTGTAGCTAATTCTTAATTTTCACAAAAAACATAAGCTTAAAGACAAGGTAACTTGTCTTTAAGCTTTTTTTTTGTACTATTCACTTTCAAAACAAGATGCCCGAGTGGTGAAACTGGTAAACACGTTGGATTCAAAATCCAATGACTTCACGGTCTTGTCGGTTCGAGTCCGACCTCGGGTACCATCTAAACCCCTTATTTTATATTATATGGTTATTTCTATAGTTCATCAT
>CBDLTN010000162.1:0-5077 GCA_965306065.1 uncultured Sulfurospirillum sp.
GTGTGGGGTGGTGGATTTTTGTTTGATGATGGTGCACTTGATTTTGCAGGTGGTACTGTTGTACACATGAATGGTGGACTTGCTGGACTTGTCCTTGCATATCTTGTTGGTAAAAGAAAAGGTTATCCAAAAGTGGCAATGAAACCTATTAGCGTTATGTTAACTGCTCTAGGTGCTGCTCTTTTATGGTTTGGTTGGTTTGGATTCAACGGAGGAAGTGCATTTGGTGCAAATGGCATTGCAGGTTTAGCGTTTTTTACAACGGCTCTTGCCCCTGCTGTTGCTGGTCTTACTTGGATAGTGATAGAGTATATGGTTTATAAGAAAACTACTCTTCTAGGTGCTGCTTCTGGTGTGGTTGCTGGTTTAGTTGCGATAACTCCTGCTGCTGGATTTGTTGATGTGACTGGTGCAATCATCTTAGGTTCGGTTGGTTCAGTGATTGGTTTCTTTGGCGTAACTGCTATGAAAAAGAAACTTGGTTATGATGATAGTTTAGATGCATTTGGTATTCACTTCTTAGTTGGTCTATGGGGTGCACTTGCAACTGGTTTATTAGCACTGGATGATAAAGAGCTTTTATGGGATGGTCCACTAAAAGATGCAGGTGATAGGATGGGACAGTTTATGGTTCAAGTTGAATCAGTTGTTGTTGTTGGTTTGGTTACACTTGTAGGTACAGTTGTTGTTTATTATATAGCTTCAATACTAACTGGTGGTGGTAGAGTTGATGAAGAGACGGAATCAAAGGGTCTAGATGAAGCAACTCACGGCGAAAAAGCTTTTAATTTATAAGGAATAAATGATGAAAAAAATCGAAGCAATAATCAAACCTTTTAAACTTGATGATGTAAAAGATGCTCTAGCAACTTTAGAGCTAACTGGTATGACAGTAAGTGAAGTTAGAGGATATGGAAGACAACAAGGACACTCTGAACTTTATCGTGGAGCAGAGTACGTGGTTGATTTTTTACCTAAAATCAAAATTGAATTAGTTGTAAAAGATGAAATAATTGATGAAGTTATAAAAGTCATCTGTGAAAATGCAAAAACAGGAAAAATCGGAGATGGTAAAATCTTCGTAAGTTCTATAGAAACATCAGTTCGTATTAGAACTGGTGAACTTGACGACGAAGCTTTATAGCTTTAGTAACCGGGAGTAGTTATCTGCTCCCTCATACTCTTTAGGTATAGGGATATCTCTTTTTTTCATCTCTTGAATTAGTTGAACTTTATACGCTTCTACTTTTGTATCAAAGTAACTCTTAGCTGAAAACAAATCCATACTGCTAACGCCTACTAAGTTAAGAGATTGCAATACCTCTGGTGATTTAATCTTACTTAACGTATCTTCATTTACCATATCAGTAAACCAAGAGTTATCTTGTTCATTTGCTTTTTTTGAATCATACTTAAGAAGGGAATCTACGAAACTTCCCTTTTCTTTTTTTACAGAGTTATACAAACCATAACTAGTAGCAGCCATTGGGTCTATTGTAAAAAGTTGAGATTGCATTTTAAACTCCTTATTCAAAAGAAGCAAATTTTGTGCCTATTTATTGAAGGTACCCATACCTTTTATGTAAGTAAGGATACCTAAGTATTAATTAATTACGCTTTGTATTCTTCCAACAAATGAGTCAATTTCGCTGTCATTTGTGCCATATGATCCGTAGCACTTGCAATTTCTTCAACACTACGTGCATTTTCTCCTGAGATATGATTGATTTTGTCAATTTCAGCAATTATCTCATTAGTTGATTCACTATTTTTAATGTATCCATTAATTATATTTTCAATATCTTCAATTGCAACTTGCATATTATTAACACTTTCATCAATATCCTTTTCAACAGCACTAGAGTTTTTTGCTAAAATATTAGCTTTATCTGCATTTTGAGTAATTTGTTCTGTTGTATCACTAATTGCTTGTACAATTACATTGATGGTTGCATTAATTTCAGCTAAACTTTTTTGTGTACGTTCTGCTAGTTGTCGAACCTCATCAGCAACAACAGCAAATCCTCGACCATGCTCACCTGCACGTGCAGCTTCTATAGCGGCATTAAGTGCTAAAAGATTTGTTTGATCGGCGATATCTGCAATAACAACAAGAACTCCTTTTACCTGCTCAGCATCTTGGCTGAGTTGCTGAAGTTTACTTGCCATTTCAGATTCAGCTATTGAGTTTTCATTTACACCAGCAGAAAGTTTTGAAAGCTTAGTCTTTGCATTTGATAAATTTTTTCCGGTTTTAATAATATCTTCTTTCGTATCTTTTGCTTCTGATACCGATATACTAAGAACTTCTTGTAACTTACGACCTTTTTGTGTAGCCTCAGCAACAATTCTTGTCTCTTCTTCTGCTTTTTGACCTATTCCTCTTGAAGTTGATGATAATTCTTCAGAAATAGAACTATTCTCAGTACTGCTGGTTTTTGCTGCTTTGACTGTACTTTGTACTTTTTCAATAAAGGCATTTACATAAGTACTTATTTTGCTTATCTCATCATTTCCTGTAACACTTAAACGCTGTGTTAAGTCACCTTCACCCTGGGATAAATCTTTTACTCTTTCTTCTAATAATCTTAAAGGATTAATCAGTGCTTTACTAAGCATAAAAACACTGATAAATATAACAAAAATGACTACTGCTATACTTATAGTAATTAATGTAGATATCATATTATCATTCAATTTTTCTACTCTAGGTCCTATTGTATCTTGATCTTTTTTTATAGATAGTTTGACTTCTTCAGCTAATTTAGCAATTTTTGGACCTATGATATTTAACTTATTATTAATAATCTGATTTCTCTCTTTTATAATAGTAACAATTCTTGATACTCCATTTTTATAAGTCTCAATAAGTTCTTTTGCCTCATTTAATTGGCTTCTTCTTTTAGGGTTTTCTAACCCATTTCGAATAATATCTAAGTTTTTAGTTAAATCATTAAATTCTTCTTCAACTCGATTAGCATCTTTTTCAATATTTGATGCCAAATATTTTGCTGTATAAATACGGGCTAATAGTAAACTTCTAAGACCTTGTGCTGTTTGAAGAGCAGAAGAGCTATCTCCATCACTTTGAGCACTATTCATAACAGAACTTAAAAGATGTTCTATTTTTTTCCCATTTACATCAAGATTGTCATTTACAATCTTATTGCGTTCTTTCATATACTTTGTTACTTTAATAAAACCATCTTTATATATATCCAACTCACCTGAAATATTTTTAATCAAAGGTGCTCGACTTGATTCTTTAATCTCTTTTAAAGCCTCATCTATAAACTTACGTGTTTTATTATAATACACATTAAAGTCATCAATATCTCTTTGTGCAGTCGTTTTTAAATAATCTTTTACATTCATACGAACCATTAACATATTCGCTTGTACTTCGCTAGCTAAAACGGTATCTTTTGCCATAGCTCTATAATCTGTAAAACCCGTGGTGCTTTTACTAAGACCACTTAAAACAAAAATCACTAAACTGATAATTGTCACCGATATAATACTGAAAGACCAAATAAATTTTGCCCTTATTGTCATAATCAACTCCTTTTGTTACACTTGCGAAAGTATAACATAAAATTATATAATATAACAATAATTATTGAGTAATAATTTTTACTAAACACTCTTATTTTCTATAAGCGAATTTTATGCCTTTTTTTATTAAAATTATAAAAACTTAGGAAAAAAGATGAAAGAACTTTTCGAAAACTACGCAACTGTACTTATATTTTTACATATATTATCTGCTGTTATATGGGTTGGAGGTATGATTGCTATCAAATTTGCAGTTCATCCTAGTATCCAAGCTATAGAAGATCCTAAAGTAAAGCTAGGTAAAACACTTCAAGTTGTAGGAAGATTATTTTACCTCGTAATGCCATTTATATTTATAAGTTTCCTTTGTGCCCTTATCTTAACTAAAGGTATTGGGTATACTGGTGTATTAATACATATAAAAGAAGCTATCTGGACAATTATGACTTTAAATTTTATCTACATGTATATTCTACGTGCCAAAGCACAAAATTTATATGAAACTGGTGATTTTACAAAAGCTAAAACTACAGTTAGACTATTACCCAATGTTTTACTTCCAATAAATATTATTTTAGGATTAGTTGCTATTTTTATGGGTGTTGTGATTAGGGGATTTTAGTCCTCTAATCAACTTTTTTAGAATTTTCCTCTTCAAACATTCTATAAGCCATAACGAGATTAAAACATAACTCGCTTAACATCATAAGTTCCCAATGAGATATAATCTCTAAAAAAGGCATACCTTCTTCAAGTTTTTCAAAATCTACATTACATGTAAAACCATAACTCATATCAGGTGAGCCAATCTCAGGTAAATCACTTGCATATGTAAGACTAAAAAGTATATTAGTATCTCTTTTATTACGGCGTATTCTTTTTAGAGTTCCCGCATAGTCTTTTTCATTTAACATTATTTGGGCATGTATGTTATGAGATAAAACGTTTCTTACAAATGAAACTATATCAAAAAAATCTTCAAACTGTTGAGCTAATCGTATTTGCATAAAACTTCGAAAAGAGCTATCTAACCTTAAGGCTTCTACCATAGCCATACATATCCCTCTAAAAGCATTAAACTCTACAAAATATTCAAAAAGAGTTATCTTTTCACTTTTTTGTGTTTTTGCATCATTTAATAACTCTTTTATAATGGCAGGATTAAAACTATAACTTTGAGATTCCCCAAAAACTCTTTTTACTCTTAATTCTTTATTAGTTAAGTTTTCTTTTTTTGACAAGTTTCCAAAAAATTCCCCAACATGAAGAAAATAAAAGTTCTGTTCTACTAAAAGTAGGGCATCATCTAAGAGGATATTATCTTGCACTTTAACTCCTGATATATTGCACATTTACCTTCATCACTCATTGTATGGGGTGTTAACATATTTGCATCTTTATGCCCTGAGTATAATAACATACAATCATCTCTTAGATTTTCATCATTCTTAGCAACATACTCACACTCGTAACTTCCATTTGAGAGTACTATAGTTTGCTCATCTTTTAAACCCAAAGAGAC
>CBDLTN010000163.1:0-5062 GCA_965306065.1 uncultured Sulfurospirillum sp.
CTTGAGCTCATCTCTTCTTTGATTGTTGCTGCTTGTTTGGTTGTATCATTTACTATAGTCGTTGATTCTTTTAATAAATTGCCCACTGATAAAGATTTGGTAGAAAGTTCATGTGCAATTGACGAATTTTCATTTGAAAGATTTTTTGCATCTGCAATTAGTACTCTTACCTTTTCTATAAAAAAGTTAATCTCATTACCAATCTTAGCAATTTCATCATTTCCTCTTACTTCCAAACGTTGTGATAAATCACCTTCGCCATGAGAAATATCTTTGATTATTGTGTGTAGTTCATCCGTTGGTTTCATTAAGAATTTTAATAAAAAATACATTACAGATAAAGATATAAGAATAAACACAACTATAAATATCATGTTATTTACAAATTCTTCTTTTACAGTTTTATATACCGATGCTTCTTTTAAAACTATAGATAAAACCCAGTCTTTATTCTTTAAAGGAGTAGTATACATGATTTTTTTATCATCTTTAGAAACAAATTCATGTTTAAAGTCATTCACAGATAAAATACTATTTTTAATATTGTTATCTTGTATATTTGTTACTTTCTCAATTAATTTTCCAATTAAATCTTTTTTTCCCATAATAACTTTTAGGTCTTTATTTAAAAGTATGCTATAACCTTCACTTGAAAGTTCTGCATTAAGTATAGACTTATTAATAGACTCTAACGAAATATCTCCTGCTAACACACCAATAACTCTATTTGACGAATTAAAAATTTTTTGAGCAAAAGTTATAAGTAATTTTCCACTACTAGATCCAATATAAGGATCACTTACAAAGACTCCTTCTGTTTTCATAGCCCCTTTATACCAAGGTCTTGCCCTAGGGTCATAATTTTTTTTTACTCTTTTATCATAATAGACTACTCGTCCATCTTTAAATCCTGTATAAAGCAAGTCAAAATTACCACTTACTTTTCCTACCGTTAGCAATTTTGCAATATTCTCTATTTGAGTAATATGATTATATTTCCCTACTTCTTTACTAAAAGCATCTACTATACGACTCTTATCTTTAATCCAATTATCTGTTTTGTCTCTTAAACTATTTAGTAAAATATTCTGTTCAATATTCTTAGATACTTTAATTGCCTCTTTTTGTTGGTAATTATTGTATAACGATAAACTAAATAGACAAACACTAAGTAGTACCGCACATCCTATAAAAATTTTTGTTCTAAAACCCAATAGCATCTTAATCCTTTTAAACTATTTCCTTAAATTACATTGTTCAGAATTTAAAGAGTACCCCATACCTTTTACAATTAAAATTGAATCTTCAGGTAGTTTTTTACGAATTCTTCTAACTAATGCTCTTATATTCATTAATGTTGTTGGTTCGCCTTCCCATACATACTCTTCTATTTCCTCAAAACTCACTATTCTATTTATATCTTTTGCAAGTAATTCTAAAAACAGTATCTCTTTTCTTGCTAATTTTATTTTTCCCTCAGGAGAAGAAAGAAAATTACTCTTATAGTTATAAATAAATCCTAGACCCAAATCAAGAATTTTATATCCTGAATCACAAAGCTTTTTAACTTTTTGAATTAACTCATACATAAAAAATGGTTTTTTTATATAATCATCACAGCCAAACTCATAAGAAGTTTGAATTTTTTCCAATTCATGATTTAAACTTATAATAATCACGGGAACATTGGAATGATACATACGAATTGTTTCTAAAATAGAAATCCCATCAATTGAAGGAACGTTTATATCCAAAATAAAACATTGATAACCATTTGCCAAAGCTTGTAAAGCATCTTCACCATCGTGAAAAGTGTCTACATTATAATTCTCTTTTTCTAATGCACTTGCTATAAGCTTACATAAACGCTCATTGTCTTCAAGAACTAAAATTTTCATGATTTAACTCCAATTTTATAGTAAATTTAACACCGCTATCTGTATTAACTGCTTTTACAGTCCCACCAATTTTATCTTCTATAATTAATTTAGCCATATAAAGCCCTATACCATGTCCATCTTTTTTAGTACTAAAATATGGTTCAAATATTTTGTCTAAATGCTCCTGTGGGATTCCACCACCATTATCTTCTATCTCTATTTGAACTTCATTTTCAACATTTTTAATATTAATATCTATAAGACCTTTTTTTATACTTTTATTCTTTTTAGCTTTTATAATGGCATCTCTTGCATTGTTTACTATATTTAACAAAGTTTGCATCAACTCATTGCGATATCCACTAATCATAAGATTTGTATTTGGTGCAACATTTATACTTACATCTATATAGTTGTATTTCATGTTATGTCTTATAATGTCCATCATTTTTACTACTGCTTCATTTATGTCAAAAATAGTTTTTTTATTTGAAGGCATTATAAATTGTTGAAAATCGTTTATAGTATCAGTCATATAACAAATCTGAAGCATTATCTCATTTACATATTTAGAATTTTTTTCATCAACTTCATCTTCAACTGCATAGAGATGTTCTTGAGCAATTGTTGCTATCTCTAAAAGAGGACTTTTCCATTGATGTGCAATTGACGAAAATATCTCTCCAATTTCTGCTAATTTGGATTGTTGAATAATAAATTCTTGATGCTTCGTTTTTTCTAACAGAGCATGTTTTTCCTTAGTAATATCAGTAAAAATAGTTACTGTACCACTACTCTTATATACATTTTCGTTATAGTCAGTCTGATTGATAAGATATATATGCTCTTTGTTGGTTTTATCTTTTAACGTAATTTCATTACGTTCTTTCGAATTGGTTATAAAGTTATATAAAATATTAAGTAAAGAAGAATCCTTACTTTTTTTAATATAGTCATTTAACGTTTTAGTTCTGTTTTCAGGACAAGGAAAGCCCATCAAGTCACAAAATTTTGCATTAGATTCAACTATATTGCCACTTTTGTCCTGCCATACAATTGGACTTTGAATTGCATCTAAAAGTACTTTATCAAATTCCATACGCTCTTTTAACAATTTTGAACTTTTTATACGTAAATATAAATTATGAATCAAACCTAAAATTAAAAGTAAAAGAAATGGAGAAATAATAAAAACGAAATCAATAAATTGTCTGTATTTGTCAAAAAATGAGACCGGCATATTGACATAAACAAAAGGTTCATTTAACTTAACAGCACTCAACATAAACTTTTGAACTTTTTTATAGTCAAACATATAAGTATATTCTTCATCAGTACTTACACATGGGTTTTTATCTTTTCCATATAAAATTGTTAAAAGCTTTTCGCCAGTGTTTACTCCAAAATCTTTTATATCAACTAATTTTCCACCAACTGCACCTTTTCCTATAAAAAGAGTATCTGTTACAAAAACTGGTAACTCACTAGAGTCTATCATCTCTGCTATTTCACTATTCTTATAAAAATTACCATCCTTGTCATTATAAAATCTAATAAAAAAAACTGCTTCATCTTTTTTTCTAACTGAGAACTTTTTGGTTAAATCATCTAAAGTAGATTTTCTAATATACTCTACCTCAAATTTATTGCCTATTTTTTCTATAGCATCTCTGACAAAAGGTTCTGTATCATCTCCATTGGCACTTTTGTCATTTATTATATATAGTTTTTTTATACTCGGCATAAGCTTATAAATATTTTGCACATTATCATAAATCGCACGTTTTTCCAACAATCCTGATACTTTTGTTTCTAAATTATACTTTTTAACTTCTTCTGAAGAAAACTGCTCAATTCCAGTAAAAAAAAGAGGTTCATCACTAAAAAGTTCTGAATAATTCTGTAAAGCAAACTCATATGCAAATTTATCAATTGCCAATATTAGATCATATTTTTGATTTTCTAATTGCAGTTTATAAAGATCTCTTAACTCTTTATAGTATTGGTCAGATGAGATTCTTTTAGAATCCATATATAAAAAATTTGTATCAACTTTAGTATCATACAAAACTTCTTCAATCCCTGTTATAACATCATCGCTCCATTGAAATCCTCTATGATAAGAATTTATTACGAGAACTTTCTTATCTCCTACTGCAAATAACGAAATATTGCTTAATAGTAAAAAAACAATTACCCATAAAAGTCCTCTATATCCCATAATAAAATCCTATTAGTTTCTTACATTTTAACGCATTTATGATTAATATTTTTCTAAAACTTTAGCAGAGTCAATAAGTAGTATTTTTTCACAATACTTTTCTTGGCATAGTGCTAAATAAATATCTTCACAACCTAGTATAATGCACCTAACACCTACATCAATAAACTTATCAATTTCTTCTTTAAATATACGTTTAGCTTTGCGAGTAATTGGATTTGATAAGGTTTTTATTCCGTACTCTAAACTGTGTACTGCATCATAAGAATTATTTTTACCTTCTTCATCTGAATATATTAATTCAAATTTTCCTTTTTTTTCAAAATAGTTTTTTAAAAGATTTGTTTTACAGGTCTCTATTGTTCCTATAAAACCTATTTTTGTTGTGTCAGAATAGTTATTTTCTAAAAATAAATGTATATCTTTTATATTATGTGAAGGTAAACTATCTTTCATTTTAAATCCTTTAAAAACTAAATTTCTTAATAACAAAATGGCTAGATAAAAATATCTAGCCATTAATTTTGTGAATAACTTTATTATAAAATTATTGGTCCTAAAATGAATCCAAAACAAACACTAAGTGCTATAACAAGAATTCCAGGAATCATAAATGGGTGATTAAGTACATATTTACCTATACGAGTAGAACCCGTATCATCCATCTCAACTGCTGCAATAAGCGTTGGATATGTAGGAAGTACAAACAATGCACTAACTGCTGCAAAAGATGCAATTGCTGTTACAGGGTCTACTCCAAGAAGTAATGCTGCAGGCAATAAAGCTCTTGTAGTTGCTGCTTGAGAGTAAAGTAACATACTACCAAAGAAAAGAGTGATAGCTAACATCCAAGGATATTGCTCAAGTAGTGATCCTGCAAAATCTTTGATTTCATTAAGGTGACCAGAAACAAATGTATCTCCTAACCAAGCAACACCAAGAACACATATACAAGCACTCA
>CBDLTN010000164.1:0-5030 GCA_965306065.1 uncultured Sulfurospirillum sp.
GTTCACAGAGAGTATAGTTCCTTTTTCATCTTGATCATATGATGACTGAAAAAATGTATAACCTTTATAAATCAATGTATTATTCATATATATCCTTTTGTCTTCTAACACATCTTCTTTTTTATCTATTAAAGTCACTTTACTCTCATAAGATGATGGGCTCTTTGAACCTGGATATTTTTCTAGTACAAAATCATTTAATCTCAAAGCAAATGGTAAAATTATCTCTTTTGAACCCCATGAGACTTTTACTTTAATATCATCAAAATAAAGTGTTTCTTTTTTCCCTTGATAACCTTTACCCATACCCATTATAGTAGCTTTTTGATCTTTATCATCATAATTTACATTTACCGCTAATCCAGATAAAGTAGTGTAATCTTTTTTAATTTCTTCATAAGTAGCATGATCAGAATATTTTTTTGTTAATTGTACTTTTCCACTTTCTACAAAGCTTTTAGAAACCATTTGAAATCCACCTTCGAAAATCAATGATTTTACTGTATACTCTTTTTCTTTATGCGCCATTGCTTTTGTTTGCTCTTGTGTTAACATGTTCATATGATTAAAGTCATAATTTGATACAAAGTATCTTTTATCCCCTTTTGTATAGATATGTATATAAGGAGAATCTTTTTCAGGCTCTTTATCAAAATACAAATTAAGATATCCTAGTTCTATACTTTTACCGCGTTCTAGATAAACAGTTTCTGGTTGAGCATTTGGTATTGATATAACCAACTCATAAATAGGATTTCCATTGTCTGTCTCTTTTAAAACTTTAATAACTTTATTTAAAAATTTGTCTAATGTTAAAGTAACTTTTTTACCATCGACATCAATTGTTTGTTTAAATTTATTTTCACCCAAATACGTTAAGAAAAACTTCTTTTCAGAATAATATTTTTTTCCATTTTTTTCTACTTCTATTTGTATTAATGAATCAGAAGAAAGCATTCTGTTTGTTATTGCTCCTTCTCTTATACTCATCATACCTTCATAACCATAGTACCTTGTCATTGCAGCACCTATTAAAATAATCAAAAAAGCAAAATGAAAAATTAAAATTGCAAGTTTTTTACCTTTAACCATATTATAATTTATGATTCCGCCTATTAATGACACAGCTAACATAAGTTGTAAAAACTCAAACCACTTTGCTCCATATATAAGAGCCCAAGAAGTTGTTACCCCATAATCATTTTCTATAAAAGTTGCTATAGCAATTGATATACCAAATATAGATAGCAGTATTAGCATTAACTTCATAGATGAAATAACTTTCCAAATTAATTTTAATGTATTCATAATTATATTCCTTTAACAAAAGTAATTTCCACAATATTAACTAGATATAGTGTCGTAAAAGTGTATTTTACAATAACTAAATATATATTACCATTGAACTTTAAATAAAAGAAAAACTATCTACATTGTTTACACTTTATTGACACCATCTTAGTGTACAGTTTGTGTAGAAAATTTTAAAAACTAAAAGGAGTTATGATGAAACTATTACTTATATTTTGTTTAACTTTGAGTTTAAATGCCTCATCAAGTTTGTACTACTTTGATGGCAATAAAATTGTTACAGTACAACAAACTACTGTTAGCACTCCTTTTGCTGGAAAAAATGCAAAATACTATAAAACGTCAAACGACCAACTTTTGAGCACTGATAATAAACTTATTATTAAATTTTCTGTAGGTGCTGATATAACTTTTTTAGTAAACAAATTTAATATGGAAATCGTAGAAATGCTTGGAAAGGATTTATATCTTTTTAACATAAGTGAAACTTCAAATACATTTGAATTATCCTCACTTATTCAAGAAGAAAATCATATCTTATTTGCACATCCTAATTTTATAAGACCTAGGAGTAGAAGATGAAACATATACTATTTTTAACTAGTTTACTGTTAATACTTACTGGTTGTGGTGGTGGTGGAGGTGGTGGTAGTACTGCTTCAAATACAAATAATAACTTACCAACCATAATAGGCTCTTTTATTGATGCCGAAGTAGAAGGTTTAAAGTACAACTGTTCTTCAGGTCTAGAAGGAACAACAAATTTAAGTGGACAATACATATGTCAAGAAGGAGATAATGTAACTTTTTTCTTAGGTCAGATTGAGTTAGGAACAGTTTTAACAAGAGTTGAACCTATCACACCTTTAGATCTTTTTCCTGTTTTAAGCACTGATGATGAAACAAAAAGAGTTACTCAATATAACAAAGCATTAAAAGTAGCAAGACTACTTCAAGCAGTGGATATTGACAATAATCCTGACAATGGTATAACACTTCATACAACCGAAGTTTCTAAATTAGTTTCTGGTGATATAAACTTTGAAGATACTGACATAGATTTTGAAACTAAAGTAGAAAATGCTTTACAAAGACAAATTTTATCTAAAGAGGTAGCACTCGAACACCTAACAAAAAGTATGGCAACTTTAAAAAAATCAACCGTTGGTGAGATTATCAAAGATCCTTTTTTTAAATATGCTTGGCATATTGAAAACAAAAACAACTCTTTTGAAGATGAAAATGGTATTAACCAAAATGCTTCTGCAAATATATCAAAAGCATGGGAGATAACTAGAGGAGCTGGAGTTACAGTAGCTATTATAGATGATAGTTTCAATGCAAATCATGAAGACTTAAAAGATAGTGTAATTGCAACTTATGATGCAATAAACAAAACTGAAACTATTCATGATGAAACCCTCTTCTCACCTCATGGAACTGCAGTGGCCGGAATTATTTCTGCAAATGCAAATGACAAAGGTGTGGTAGGTGTTGCTCCTGATGCAAGTCTTATACTTATAGCAGTTGGAGCAAATTCAAATACTGATGCTCAAATCATTGATGCCTTTGAATTTGCTAAAAATCATGGAGCAAATGTAGTAAGTTGTTCTTGGGGAACATTTAACGTTTCAAGTGCAGTAAATGAGAAAATAAAAGAATTATATGATGCAAATATAACTGTGGTTTTTGCTTCTGGAAATGACAACATTAATCTAGATGATACTGGTATCAATGATGAATCTGAACTTCCATGGGTTATAGGAGTAGGTGCATCAACTGAGAAAAATAGTAGAAAAGCAACTTCAAACTATGGTAAAAGAATAGATATCCTAGCTCCTTCAGGAGAAGGAGTTGGTATAGTTACAACTGATGAAATGGGCACAAATGGCAGCAATGATGGTAGTGAAGATTTAGTTAATGAAAACTATACGTTTTTTGACGGTACATCAGCTTCAACACCTATAGTATCTGGAGTAGTTGCTCTTTTATATAGTGCTGACCCTAGTATAACTCCAGCTTTAGTTAGAGAGACTTTAATAAAAACTGCAGATAAAATAGGTGACGTAACTTATAATGATAAAGGTTGGAATGACCTTTATGCATATGGAAAAATAAACGCATATAATGCAATTAAAAATATAGAAAATATAAAAACTGGACAAGAGATAGTAATTGATGCTGAAGAAGAATTAGTAGATGGTGACCCTGATAGAGTTATAGATATAGAGTATCGTGGCGATTTTGGTTGGTCTGGAATATCTCCAAGTTTATCTACAAGTAGTGGTAGCCCTACTGCAGATATTGCACTACAACCAACAATTACAGCTACAGCT
The DNA here is from genome assembly GCA_965306065.1 of uncultured Sulfurospirillum sp. GTDB lineage: Bacteria > Campylobacterota > Campylobacteria > Campylobacterales > Sulfurospirillaceae > Sulfurospirillum_A. The sequence continues at coordinate 3,648 of CBDLTN010000164.1, forward strand.
GGTCAAACATTATCTAGTAGAACAAGAACAAATGTTGTTAATGATAGCTGGGTTCGTATGTCAACAGGAACAGGTACAAGTTGGGATATGGCTCTTAGTTATACAACTTCAGGAAGAGACATAATAGTAACCTTTTCATCCCCTCTAGCGATAAACCAAGTATACAGGATACAATTTAGATCGGGTGTCTCTGGTGGTGGTGATATTGCAGGTAGTAATAGAAACTACTATTTTAGAACTATTTCTGCTCCTGTTGATAGCACTCCTCCTGTTGTATCAGGCAATACTCCTACAAATGGAACAACAGAGTTTGATGTAAACTCAAATATGACAGTTACATTTAATGAAGCTATGAGTACATCAACTATAAACAATACCAATATAACACTTTATAACAACACTGATTCTGCTTCTGTTGCGGGTGCTGTAAGTTTAAGTGGAAATGTTGCTACATTTAATCCAACTTCAAACTTACTTGAAGGTAAAAACTACACTTTAACAGTAAGTACAGGTGTTCAAGATGCAGCTGGTAACAATATGGCTTCTCAATACACATCATCTTTTACAACAACAATGCCTGAAACAGTTCCTCCTACAGTGAGCTCAGTAAGTCCAACAAATGGAGCAACTGGAGTAGCGAGAGGCTCAAATATAACTATAACATTTAATGAAGCTATGGATAGCTCAACCCTTACTACTTCAAATATTACACTGAATTGTTCAGGCAATAGGACAGGTGCGGTAAGTGACAATGGAACAACTGCAACTTTCAATCCAAGCTCAAACATGCCTTCACTTACTGCTTGTACAGTAACAGTTGGAACTGGAGTAAAAGATGTTGCAGGAAACAATATGGCTTCTCAATATCAGTTTTCTTTTACAACACTTGATACTGTAGCTCCTACAGTAAGTTCAGTTAGCCCTACAAATGGTGCAACAGGAGTTGGCGTTGCTAGTAACGTGGATATCACTTTTTCTGAAGCAATGAAAAGCTCAACCATAAACACTACAAATATCACTTTAAGTTCTGGCGGTGGTGGTGGAACAACATGGAGCGACCCTGAAAATGGTCTAACCGTATTTAAATCATATACAGACGGACAAGCAGTAAGTTCAAACGATGGATTTAACAGAAGTGGTACTGTTCTTTGGGTATTTGATATAACATTCCCAGCAAGTCCAACTGGTACTGTCATGGATATGGGTGGTACTGGTACTGGTGCATGGATAGGATTTGACAGTGGAAATCTTATAGCAAGAGCCGGTGGTGGTGGTACAGGTCATCCCAGTACTGCAGCACTTGTAAGTGTTTCAGCTTCAACAGTAGCAAACAAATCTGGTAAACTCTTTGTAGAGATTTCTGCAGTTACAAATTCAACAAAA
>CBDLTN010000165.1:0-4881 GCA_965306065.1 uncultured Sulfurospirillum sp.
TCCAAATATAGATGGGAGTAAAGCACGTGGTGGTTGTGTATTTTGTGAAAATGAGTCTTTTAGTCCAAACCTAGGTGTACAAAAACCAAAGGGGATATCTTTAAATATAAATTCAACACACAATCCTTTTTTATCTTCGCAATTAGTACAACTAGAATCACAATTTAATCAAAGTAAAACTAGACTTTCTAAAAAATTCAATGCTAAGAAATTTTTAGTCTATTTTCAATCTTTCACAAATACTTACGCTCCATTTGAAACTCTGCAAACTCTTTACGAAAAAGCATTTGAACTTGAAGATACGATAGGAATAAGTATAGGAACCAGAGCTGATTGTGTCGAAGATAAGTTATTGAAATACTTAGGTAACAAAGCAAAAGACAAAGAAGTTTGGATAGAGTATGGTATCCAATCAACTGATAATGAAACATTAAAAAGAATTAATAGAGCAGAAAAAATAGAAGAGGTAACACAACAGATAAGAAAAACAAGAGAATATGGACTAAAAGTATGTGTTCATCTTATATTTGGACTACCTGGTGAGAACCAAGAAATGATGTTAAATAGTGTTCAAGCTGCAGTTGATTTAGAAGTAGAATCTATAAAAATACACCCTTTGTATGTGGTAAAAAAAACAGCTTTAGCAAATGATTTTAAAAAAGGGAAGTTTACTCCTATAAGCGAAGAGTTATATATAGATACATTAATAAAAACTATTAGAATGGTTCCTGAGGAGATGATGATTCAACGTGTTAGTGCAGGGATAAGCGATGATAGTCTATTGTCTCCCGTATGGTGCAATGATAAACACAAGCAGATGTTTAATATAAAAAAGGCATTTGAAAACGAAGGATATAAATACTAATGGCAGTATAATTCATAGTTCATAAATGGTTTTTGAAAATAAGGCGGATAGCGCATAGCAACTGAGAAATTTCTCAACTCTCCTTTTTTTAAATTTTTTACTATGGTATATTCATTAATAATAGTTGATGGTCGATCATTTTTCTTTTTTGTTGAGAAGAAGTCTAATCCAGATGGAGAAAATATTTTAGACCCACTTACTTCACCTCCACTCATAGCATTACTAACAAGCTTAACTTCAAGTTTACATTTCCCTATATTAAATTTTCCTATGTTCCTTATTTTACCGCTTAATGTAAGTGTTTCACTCATTAGTATACGTTTTTGAGTTACATTTTCTAGTCTTGCAATTTTTGTATATTTATCTAAAACAAACATTGAGAATATAGCTAACATAGTAATTACAAGAAAATTTGAAAAAAGCATCGAAATAATAATTTTTTTATTGGTTTGCTTTAATGCAATAACACAAAATAGAATAAATAAAATAAGAAGAATAAGAAGTGTAAACCAGTGTAATATAGTAAAATAGGTCATTTAAACTTCCTTAATAGCATTGTGATTTAATTGAGACATTAATGTCTTTTGAGTAAGTATATCTATCAAAAACTACTCTAAACTCTTTTGTTGTATTTACTTCTATTGGGTCGTTTATAGATATCGTCTGTTTTCTTAATGGCTTTAATTTATTTATAAAATATTTTATATTATTATCACTATTTTTTATAAGCGAGATGTTTATACTACATAATGAAAACTCTTTTTTAGATACGTTTTTAATATTACCCATTACAATTAAAGAATCTGAAAAATTTAGTTTTTTTACCTCTAAGGTTTTATTAATTGAAGGTCTAAGATATTTATCTAGTTGATCTTTTAGAACAAATGGTCCAGCAAAAAGAATAGCAAGAGATATTAGAAGGATTAAAACTGAAAAAAGAGGGCTTCTTCTTGCTACTAGAATTGATAATAAAATAGTAACAAAAAAGAGAAGAATTAACCAAGCATATGAAGCATAGTCATACATAGTAAAGTGATTAACATAGTTTAAAATTGAAACTTTAAATGTATCTATACTTGACACGTATTACAGTCCTTATTTTGTCCTTGAATTTTTCTCTTCTATCCCACTTAGTCCAAATCTTCTTTCTAATTCTTGTTTTATTAAATCAGGATTTACATTTTTATGAGCAAGTGCTACAAGAGTATGGAAAGCTAAATCAGCTGCTTCATAAACTATCTCTTTCTCATCATTATCTTTTACTGCAAAACTAAACTCTCCAGCCTCTTCAACTACTTTTTTTAAAATGCTATTATCACCTTTTTGAAAAAGAGAAGCTACATAAGATGTTTTAGGGTCTGAGAGTTTTCTCTCTTGAATTGTATGGTATAGTTTATCACTTATGCTGTAAGAGTCTATACTTGAGATAACCTCACTTGGTTTTTCATCAATATCTACTCTATTAAAAAAACAAGATTCACGTCCTGTATGGCAAGCACAACCTCCGTCTTGAACAACTTTAAGTAAAATAGTATCTAAATCACAATCAAGATAAATCTCTTTTACATGTTGAAGGTTGCCACTGCTCTCACCTTTTTTCCACATTTTTTTTCTACTTCTTGAATAATAGTGAGCAAGGTTTGTTTTGAGTGTTAGTTCAATTGCTTCTTTGTTCATATAAGCAAGCATAAGAACTTTATTAGAACTTGATTCCTGCACTATAGCAGGAATTAAGTCATTTTTTGTCCAATCGATATTATCTATCATTGAGTTATTGCTGATGTCTTTTGAGGATTCTTGGTATCAACCCAAATATTTGGAACAGCTCCACCAGGTGTTAAGAATATCTTAGCATCTTTGTTTACACTCAATGCTTCGTTAAATTTACCTTGAACTTCTATTTGTCTTAGATTTAAGAGTTTAGGAGTCAAACTTTTACTTATCTCTCTATTTGCATAAGCATCAGCTTCAGCTTCAATTTTAACAGCATTTGCTTGACCTTGTGCTCTTATTTCTCTTGCTTGTGCGTCACCTTGTGCAAGTGCAGCATTTTTAAGAGCTTCTTGATTAGCTCTTTCAACTTCGTACTTTGTTCTCTCAGCTTCTTGTTTAGCTACTTGAACTCTTTCTATTTGGTCTTTTATTTTAGTTGGAAGGATAATTTCTCTCATCTGAACAGTTAGAAGTTTTACAGGCTGACCTGGTTGAGCTTCTATATCGGCTCTAATACCTTCTTCGATTTTAATAGCAATTTCATTTCTCATTTGAGGAAGTTTTTCAGCTGTATATTTACCTACAACACTTCTTACTACATCTCTTACAACTGGGCTAATAATTTTATCTTCCCAAGCTAGACCCCATGTTGCTATTGTTTGAGGAGCTGAGCTAGCTTCAAGTTTGTATTGAACTGTAAGGTCTAGTGAAACAGGAAGACCACGGTTATCAAGAACTGAGATTGCATTGTTTGATTGAATTCCTGAACCTCTTTGGTTAAATGAGCTTACATCTTCACTTGAAGTGAAGTTCATGATTCTTACTCTTGTATCTACAATAAATACTTTTTGTACAAATGGTAAGAATAAGTGAAAACCTGGTTCCATTGGAATTGGTTCATATTTACCTGTAGTTGCTTTTATACCAACTTCACCAGAGTTAATAACAATAAAAGGTTTAGCTATAACTAAAAGTACTATGATACCGATGAGTGCATATAGTAATCCCGCTTTTTTCCCTAAGTTTTTAAAAAACTCAGGTGGTTCTAGATTTATGTTTGGAGGACGTCTATCGTCTCCACCACCACCACTGTTGTTTCCACCACTACCACCATTTTTCTTTTTGAAATAATCATTCAAGTCTGCAGGCATATTTTTTTTCCTTTTTTAATTTGTTGTATTATACTAGATAAAAGTTAACAAATGTTTATACTTAGGATTTTTTCCATAAACAACATCAAAATAAGCCGATTGAAGCTTAGCTGTTATCTCTCCACGCTTTCCATTTCCTATAATATAATTATCAACATCTCTTATAGGAGTAACTTCAGCAGCAGTTCCTGTAAAAAATGCTTCGTCTGCTATATAAACTTCATCTCTTGTTACTCTTCTTCTCTCTATTGGTATTCCAGCTTCACGAGCTAGTTCAAGAACCATACCTTGAGTGATACTCTCTAATGAAGTATCATTTGGAGGTGAAATTAAAACTCCATCTCTAATAATAAAAAAGCATTCTCCACTACCTTCTGCAATGAATCCTTCATCATCAAGCAAAAGAGCCTCTTCATAACCAGCTTCAACAGCTTCATATTTTGCCATTTGTGAATTTAGGTAATTTGCTACAGCTTTTGCCTTACCCATGGTTGAACTTACAGGATTTCTTGTAAAAGATGCAATTTTTACTCTGATTCCTTTCTCAAGCCCTTCTTCTCCAAGATAACTTCCCCACTCCCATGCAGCAATAGAAGTTTTAATTGGAGCAGCAACGTGATGAAGTCCCATAATTCCATATCCAAGATAGATAAGAGGCCTTAAATATACGTTTGATTTAAAGTCGTTTGAGCGAAGTACTTCAAGCTGAGCATTTTCAAGCTCTTCAACAGAATATTTTGGTACGATTCTTGTGATTTTTGCAGAATTTAAAAGTCTTTTAGTGTGTTCTCTTAATTTGAAAATAGCCAAACCATCGGCTGTCATATATGCTCTAGTTCCTTCAAAAACACCATTACCATAATGGAGTGTATGAGTCAAAATATGAACATTGGCTTCATCCCAAGGAGTAAGCTCTCCATCCATCCAAATATACTTAGCTTTTTGCATTTTTTGCCTTTAATTTATAAATAGATATAATATTATCTAAATTTAGTTTAAATGGAGTTTTGTCAGATGTTCTCTTTGTAAAGCAAAAGCTTTAGTGAGGGGAATTTTACTAAGCTTGGCTTAGAAAAAAGGAGAAATAAAATGAAAGCAGATATATATTTTGGTTCTACATGTAAAGAAGTAAAAGAGTACCGTGAAGTATTG
>CBDLTN010000166.1:0-4764 GCA_965306065.1 uncultured Sulfurospirillum sp.
ATTATCTCCACCACAATTGATAAAATCTTCATATGCGATTACTTCTGCACGAATAAAGCCTTTTTCAAAGTCATTGTGTATCACAGAAGCTGATTTTGGAGCTTTCCAGCCTTTGTGGATTGTCCACGCTCTTACTTCCATAACACCAGCTGTAAAATAACTGATTAAGTTTAGTTTTTCAAAGGCAGTGTGTATTATTTTTGTAAGACCAGACTCTTCTATACCAAGCTCTGCTAAAAATTCTGTTGCTTCTTCCTCTTCAAGTCCACATAACTCTTCTTCTATTTTTGCACAAAGCGTTATGACTTCTGCTCCTACTTCTTTAGCATGAGCTTTTACTTTTGTTACAAATTTATTATCTTCTAAAAGAGAGTCTTCATCTACATTTGCTCCGTATATTATCTCTTTATTAGATAAAAATCTAAGCTCTTTATCTAATTCTTCAAATAGAGGATGATCTTTATCGGTAAATGTACTAACTGGTTTTATTTCGTCAAGATGAGCTTTAAGGGTAAGGGCAAACTCATGAGTTGCACGAGCAGATTTATCTGCTTTTGCTGTACGGTGAAGTCTATCAACTTTTTTATCAAGTTGTTGAATGTCAGCAAATATAAGTTCGCTCTCTATAATCTCTATATCACGAAGAGGATCTATTTCCCCTTCTACATGAGTTATATTTTCATCTTCAAAACATCTAACCATATGTAAGATAACTTCAACCTCACGGATATTTGATAAAAATTGATTTCCAAGACCTTCACCAGCACTTGCGCCTTTAACGAGTCCCGCAATATCTACAAAGTCAACGGTAGAGTGCTGAATACGCTCTGGATTAACAATTTTTGCAAGTTCAGCTAATCTACTATCTGGTACAGGAACTATTGCTTTGTTTGGTTCAATCGTACAAAAAGGGTAGTTTGCACTCTCTGCATTTTGTGCTTTTGTTAGAGCATTAAAAGTTGTTGATTTTCCTATATTTGGAAGTCCTACTATACCTACACCTAATCCCATTATTTATCCTCTTCTTTACTTTTATCTATCATCCAATACAGATTCATACGAACCCCTGCGCCACTTGCTCCAGTCTGATTGTAACCCCATGCCTTATCTACAAAAGCAGGACCTGCTATGTCTAAGTGTAACCACTTATCTTTTAGCTCATCTGCTATAAAGTTATCTAAAAACATACCAGCTGTAATTGCTCCACCATAAGGGCTTGAAGCGATATTACTTAAATCAGCAATAGGGCTTTTTAGTTGTTTTTTGAGATATCTGTTAAAAGGTAAAGTTCCAGTAAGCTCTCCACTTCCAATAGCTGATCTCATAATTGAGTGTTTAAGTTGGCTTGAATGTCCCATTACAGCAGTTGTATACTCTCCAAGTGCAACAACACAAGCTCCTGTTAATGTTGCCATATCTATTAGGTAATCAGGTTTTTGTTCAGCTGCATAACAAAGACAATCAGCTAGAACTAAACGTCCCTCCGCATCTGTATTACCTATTTCTATTGTTTTACCATTTTTAGCCACTAATACATCATCTGGTTTATAAGCTTCAGGTCCTATAGAGTTTTCAGTTGCCCCAACTATTGCATGAACTTCATAAGGAAGATTAAGTTGTGCTGCTCCTTTAAGGATACCTAAAACCGCAGCGCCTCCACTCATATCTGATTTCATAGACACCATTGATGCACTTGGTTTTAAGCTAAGTCCGCCACTATCATAAGTTAAACCTTTTCCTACATATACAAACTTCTCTTTTGCATTTTGAGGTTTATATATAACATGAATAAGTCTTGGAGGAATATGACTAGCTCTATTAACAGCTAAAAATGCACCCATACCGTGATCTTCTAAAAATGTTTCATCATATACTTTACATGTAACGTTTTCAAGACTACTTAGTTCTTCTGCAACTTCACCAAGTTTCACTGATGTCATATCGTGAGGAATAGTGTTTACCAAATCTTTAGCATAGTTTGTAGACTCCGCTATAATCGTTCCAGCTTTTACTGCTTTTTTTGCTGTTTCTTGAGATACATCTGGTCTGCTATAATCATCCAAACATATTGTAATAGTTTCAATTTTTAGAGGATTCTTTTTTGACTTGTACTCTTCAAAACTATAACTACCAAGTATAAAAGCTTCACTCATAGCTTTTATGTTTACTCCAGGACAATCGTCTGAGTAAGTTCCTATTTTTATGCTCTTAGCATTTGTATTTTTTATGATATTTATAGCTTTTGAAGAAGCAAGTCTAATTTCTTCAGAATCTAGTGAATCAACACCAACGTACAGAGTTTTTTTCTCAGCAAGAAAACAACTCTCTTCACTTTCTGCTTTAAAACCTAAAAACTCTAAAGTCTCTTTGTCTTCTATGCTTTTATGGTCCAAATCTTTGTTTACTACAAATTGTACTTTTATATCTGCTTTTACTTCATTTAATTTTTTATTTTCTATTAATATATTCATCTATTTCTCCTTGTCAAAATTTAATAATTCTTTAGCCTGTATCATATCTTTATCTCCTCTACCAGAAAGGTTAACTATGATTAATAAGTTTTGTAATTTATCTTTTGGGATTTTCTTTAGATATGCAACTGCATGAGAACTCTCAAAAGCTGGAATTAATCCCTCTTTTTGGCTTAACCATACAAAAGCATCCAACGCTTCTTTATCTGTTATATTTTCATACTTTGCAACACCAAGTTCTTTAAGATAAGCGTGTTCAGGTCCTATACCAGGATAATCAAGTCCTGCGCTTATTGAGTGAGCTTCAAGTATTTGCCCATCATCATCTTGAAGTAGATAGCTCATTTGTCCGTGAAGAACACCAGGACTTCCTTTCTCTAGACTAGCTCCATGTTTTTGTGTTTCTACTCCCAGTCCACCGGCTTCTATACCTACGCATGTTACTCCTTCATCTTCTAAAAAATGACTAAAGGCTCCAATAGCGTTACTCCCTCCACCAATACAAGCTATAACATAATCTGGAAGTCTATTTTCTTTTGTTAATATTTGAGCTTTTGCTTCATATCCGATAATGGCTTGAAAATCACGAACCATAAGTGGGTAGGGATGAGGACCGGCGACAGTTCCAATGATATAAAAAGTATCTCTTGCATTTGTTACCCAGTGGCGTATTGCTTCATTCATAGCATCTTTTAAAGTTCTGCTTCCACTTTTTACACTATGTACTTTTGCACCAAGCAATTTCATACGAAATACATTAAGCTCTTGTCTCTCAACATCTTTTTCACCCATAAATACTTCACATTCTAAGCCTAAAAGGGCTGCTATTGTAGCAGTAGCCACGCCATGTTGTCCAGCTCCTGTTTCTGCAATAACTCTTTTTTTACCCATTTTCTTAGCAATAAGACCTTGCATAATGGTGTTATTAACTTTATGAGCTCCGGTGTGATTTAAATCTTCTCTTTTAAAATAGACTTTGGCACCTAACTCTTTTGAAATATTCTCGGCATAATAAAGAGCAGAAGGGCGACCAACATAATCTTTTAGATAAGAATCAACTTCCTCCCAAAACTCTTTGTCAAAACGTATTTTTTTGTAATATTCATCAAGTTTTAAAAGAACTGGCATAAGAGTTTCAGGAACATATCTTCCACCAAAAATACCGAAATGTCCATTATCATCTGGATCAAATTTAGAAGCTTTTGGAATATACATTAGTCAAGTTCCAAAACAGAGTATACGTTTGTTGTTTTTTTGATTTGAGCATCACCTTGCAAAAATGTAAGATTTAATAAAAAACAAGCTTCTATACATTCTGCACCAGTTTTATTTATAAGACTCACTGCTGCTGTCGCAGTTCCTCCAGTTGCGATTAAATCATCAATTAGAAGTACCCTAGGATTTTCCTTGTTACATTTAAAAGCATCTATATGAATTTGAACTTCGTCAACACCATACTCTAAAGAATATTTTTCGCTTATAGTTGTATATGGAAGTTTTCCAGGCTTTCTTATAGGTACAAAAGAGTTTCCTATCTTTGCTGCAAGGGCAGCTCCAAATATAAAACCACGAGATTCAATACCAGCAATAAAATCTATATCTTCATTTTTATATCTATCTGCTAGATGATCCATAAGGAAATTATACGCTTTTGCATCACCTAAAAGTGTTGTAATATCTTTAAAAACTATTCCTGGCTTTGGAAAATCGTGTATATCTCTTATTGAGTCAAGTAGATACTCTTTATCACTTTGATTTAGTTCTTTCATCTTTTACTGTCCTATTTGAATAATTTGTATTTTAAGTATATAAAAAGTGCTAAAAACAGAGCAAATGCTCCATAAGATACAACTTCAATACCCATTTTAAAGAAGTGCCTCAATCTTACCTTGCAGTTCTTTTATCTGTTGTCTTAGTTTATCACTTTCCATACGATATTGAGAATTTCTTGTTCTTAATGATTTAAGGTCATTTTTTAACTTAGTTAACTCATCACTAAGTATGTCAATATTTCCTAAAGAACGTTGAAGCTGTACTTGATATTTTCTTATTACTACTTCTGCATCACCTAGAGTGTTTTTAACAACTACACTACCTAGCTTTTCTTTTTTTAGAAGAGTTTTGTAGTAAAAAACCATAATAGTTAGATATGCACAAAGCGAAGCTAATGTTGTTGTTATAATCCACTCTATTAGCATGATTATATCTCTATTTTTTTAACGCGATCAGCATGTCTTCCACCCTCAAAACTCGCATTACACCAGGCATCTATAATAGACTCAGCAACACCAAG